>JBAXOR010000208.1:0-2966 GCA_037133155.1 Chrysiogenales bacterium
ATCCCCTGGCCCTTGAAAAAGAGGCGCGCGAAAAATTGTGGTTGATGAAAAAAAACGAGAAGGTCATTGTCCTGGTCAAGGAGAAAAAGGAGGCCAAACATGAATAACCTGAAAACGGTTTTACTGCTCGGGACACTCACGGGAATATTCCTGTTCATCGGCGGCATGGCCGGGGGCCGGCAAGGTATGCTGCTGGCACTAGTATTTGCCGGCCTGATGAATTTTGTCTCTTACTGGTTTTCCGACAAAATCGTACTCAAGGCTTATAGGGCAAGCGAATTGCCAGAGAGCGAAGCGCCGCGGATTTACAGCATGGTCCACGAGCTTTCCCTGCAGGCGCAAATTCCCATGCCCAGCATCTACGTGTTCGAGCAGGATTCCCCCAACGCGTTTGCCACCGGCCGCAACCCGGCCAAAGCGGTCATCGCCCTTTCCCGCGGCATCATCCAGCTGATGGGAGAAGGAGAATTGAAGGGAGTGATCGCCCATGAATTGACCCACGTCATCAACCGCGACACGTTGCTGGCCACAATTGCCGCCACCCTGGCCGGGGCCATCATGTTCCTGGGTTACCAGATGCGCTGGTTGGGTTTGTTTACTGGCGGCCGCGATGATGACAACCGCGGCGGTGCTCTGGGCATGATCATGATGGCCATATTGGCGCCCCTGGCTGCCACTATTATTCAAATGGCTATTTCCCGCTCCCGGGAATATAAGGCCGACGCCGGTTCCGCCCAACTGACACACAACCCGGAGGATTTGGCTTCGGCACTTGAAAAACTCACCGCCTTTTCCAAGCGACTGCCCTTGCGGGCTTCCCGGCAAACGGCGCACCTGTTCATCGTGTCGCCCCTGAGCGGCAAGAGCCTGGTATCGCTTTTTTCGACCCATCCGCCGCTCGAGGAACGGGTAGCCCGCCTGCGCCAGATGCGGTTAAGTTAAGTCATTATTTGACTGATTCCTTTGTTGATCTTTTCAAGAATTTCCAGATAGACTAACCTCACGACGGATTTGCAAAAAAAACTCGCAAATCAGTAGAACTATCTTCATATTTTAAAGAATAGTAAATTTTTCTCATTAAATCCTGATAAAAAGCGAATATTTTGTATGGTATGCCCGTCTATATTAAGGAGCAAAACATGAATACAAGAATTTTGTATTGCCGGCGCCTAGATGCCAAAAAAATCGATGGGCAGAAGGTAATCATGCCAGCAAAAAATATTTATCACATCTCGGTGGCGACCTTTCTCCTTTTTGCTTTGCTTGGTTGCCAAAAACACGAAACAATAGAACCGGACTCACCGCCGACAGAGACCGGCGAATTGATCGCTTACTCCTTTCAACCTGGTACGGCAGGTGATATTCACAAAATTTACACCATCAATTCCGATGGCAGCGGAAACAAGCAGGCGATTTTTGCCACCATCGGGTTGAACCATCATGATTGGTCACCCGATGGGACCAAGCTCGCCTTGGTTGGCTATATGGGCAGTACCAATTCCACCTGGTCCATTCATACGGTCAATGCCGACGGAAGCAATTTGACGCGCCTGACATTCATTGATGATGTGCATGATAACGAACCCAGTTGGTCGCCGAATGGAGTGCAGATTGCATTCTCTTCAGATCGTTCAGCCGCTGAACATCGGGAAGTCTATGTCATGAAAGCCGACGGGACCGACGTCAGGCGCGTGACCAATTCCCCGGGCAATTATACGGCCATTTGTCTGACCTGGCGACCTTTGACCCAATAAGCAGAAGGGGAAAATGAAAAACTTGCAAACCATATATATCATTGCCGTAGTTTTAAATGCCATTGTAAACTCTACCGCTTGCCAAAAAGCGGAAGTCACGCATCAATTCCCCTTGGCGGAAAAGCACAACATCGATGAGACCCAGCTGATAACGGCATTTGCCGCATTCCGACAAGTCCCCGGCGCATTGAGCATCATTGTCGCCCGGGACGGAGAAATCGTCGCTGAAACCTTCACCAACTATAACAACTATGGACCGGATAACACCAAAAATGTCCATTCGGTCACCAAGAGTTTTACGGGTGTGCTGGTAGGCCTGGCCATTGACAAGGGGTATATTGAAAGCATCAATGATCCGATCAGCAAATATCTTGCCGGGTTGGTCACTTTCCCGGACGCGGTCAAAGCCAACATCACCATCGAAAAGTTGCTGAAGATGTCCTTTGGCCATTCTTGGAACGGCACCACGGCGGATAGCTTATATGATGAATGGATGGCGGCACCCGATCACCTGCAATACATCATCGAGTTGCCATTGGTCGCCCCGCCGGGAACAGTTTTCAATTACAGTGACGGGGCATCCCATCTGCTTTCAGTGATCATCACCCGGGCGACCGGACAGAACACAATGGATTTTGCCAAAGCGAACCTTTTCGATCCCCTGCAAATCACAACATTTCTTTAGTCAAAGGACGATAAAGGCTATCCCAACGGCGCCTCCGACTTGCAATTAAAACCAAGGGACATGGTCAAATTTGGTGAGCTGATTTTAAACCGCGGCCGGTACAACGGGATCCAGGTGGTTCCGGAAAGTTGGATCAATACAATGACAACGGCAAAAATCTCAACCAACGGCATTGTCCCCAATGGACCCGATTACGGTTATCAGATCTGGATCGGCAATGCCAATGGCCATCGGCACATTTTTGCCATGGGTTGGGGCGGACAGTTCATCTTTATCGTTCCCGAGCAAAACCTGGTTGTGACGGCAACCTGTTGGACGCAAGGGCTGGACTGGGCGCAGGCGGGGAATCATTGGACTGACATTATCCATATTATAGTTGGTCAGGTTTTTCCGGCGGTTCATTAATCAAGGCAATCACATGGAACAAATATAATAAAAAATGAAAATGAAAAGGAGAAAATAAAATGAAAAAATTAGCCCGCATTTCTCACTAGAAAAACAATGCATCGGTTGCGGAACCCTGATAT
>JBAXOR010000209.1:0-2922 GCA_037133155.1 Chrysiogenales bacterium
GTGAGCCCGCGTTCATGAATCAGTTGCTTGAATACCTGAAATACGGTTTCCCCGGTCTTCCAGTCCAAGCTGCCAATGGGCTCGTCGGCCAGTAGCAGGCGCGGGGAGTTAATCAGGCTGCGGGCGATGGCCGCCCGTTGTTTTTCACCGCCCGATAATTGATAGGGCATAACCGCCAGTTTTTCAGCCAAACCGACTTCGCGTAGCAGATCACCGGCAATGGCAAAAGCCGAATCCCTGTTAAAAGACTGGATCAACGCCGGCGCGGCCACATTTTCCAAAACCGTCAACTCAGGCATCAAGTAATGGAACTGAAAAACAAAACCAATGTCACGGTTGCGGTAGGCAGCCAATCGCTTGCGGTTGAATGTCGCGATATCCTCCCCGGCAAAATACACCGCTCCTTTATCTGGAAGGTCCAGCGAACCCAGCAAATGCAATAGGGTGCTTTTCCCCGAACCCGAGGCGCCGGTAACGGCCACCAGACTCCCCTGCTCTACTTGCAGGCAGAGATTTTGCAGAATAGCCAGTTTATTTTTATCAGGCTGGATGAAGCTCTTTTCAAGATCTGCGGCTTCCAAAATAATTGCGGCCATGATTCCTCCAGATTAGTTGACTTGCGGCCACACAGTGATCACCTTATACAAGTGCGACAGCCAGTACTCATCTAAATTCTCAAACCTGACCCAGCCCCCGGTTTTGGGAGCGTGGATAAAACGTTGGTTGTCCATGAAGATGGCTGAATGCCAGATTTTCTTTAATTTAAAAATCAGAATATCACCAGGGGCGGCATATTTCAGCTTGATATTCCCATTCATCCGACCCTGCTCACGGGCATTGCGCGGAATCCGGATACCGAAACAATCGTAGACGTAAAACACCAGGCCGCTGCAATCGAAACCGTCAATATCGTTGCCGCCAAAGCGGTAAGGAATTCCGGCCAGGTTTTTGGCCAGCCCCACGATCTGGCGGCGCAGCACCTGCTTGTGTTCCGGCTCGGCTCGCGGTGAACAAAAAGAATAGGCGAGGATAAGGAGCGGCAAAACCAAAACCCGGCTCTTCCACAGCCCCAATTTTTCTTTTTTTACTTTCAATAACCGCCTTTCTGGTAAAATGAAAACCAAACTCCACACTAATTCAGATTGCGAAAGGGGGGACTCGAACCCCCAGGCCTTGCGGCATCAGATCCTAAGTCTGACGTGTCTGCCAGTTCCACCACTTTCGCACCGAAAAAAAATACCATTATTCGGATACACTGTCAAATAAGCGCCACCCTGCATTTTTTCAATGGAAAAGATAACTTGGCAAAAATTTGACAATACAAAATGGGTTTGCTATTGTAGGAATAAGTCTTTCTTAGGAGGCAGGAATGTTAAAAAAAATATTATCTGTAAAAATAACCGTCATGGGCGTCCTTTTGCTTCTGGGTATGCTTGGCGTCGCCTGGCAGGCCGGCTGCCGGATGCAAACCCAGGAAATAACAAAAAAAGAGCTCGGAAAACTTGCTAAAATCAAGCAAGCCGGAAAAATCATCGTCGGCACCAGCGCCGACTACCCACCCTACGAATTTCGCCTTCTGCCCGAAATGGAAGATGATATCGTGGGCATCGACATCGACATCGCCGAGGCCATCGCCGCCGACTTGAATGTGAAACTCGAAATCAAAAATGTTGTTTTCAACAATTTGTTCAACGAGCTGACCGCTGAACATATCGATCTGATCCTGGCCGGCTTGGCTCCAACCGAAAACCGCCAAAAAACCGTTGATTTTTCCATCCCCTATTACCAGGCCATCCAGAACATGCTGATCCGGAGCAGGGACAAGGAAAAGATCAAATTGCTGGAAGACCTGCGTGGAAAAATTGTCGGCACGCAGACGGGATCTATTCAGGAGGACATGGCCAGGAACATGATCTTCGGAGCCAACTTCGTCACGCTGCCCACCATTCAAAAATTGATCGACGAACTGGCAAGTGGCAAGCTGGATGCTGTGATCCTGGAAAAACCGGTGGCCGATGCCTATGTATTCAAAAATAAGGATTTTCTGAATTTGGAATGCAATTCAGACCGCACGCCGCTGGGCTCTGCCGCGGCGGTCAAGAAGGGCAACGCCGACCTCCTCGCCCGCGTCAACCAGATACTGGAAAGGTTGATCAAGGGAAACAAGATCAACCAGTTCGTCCAGGACGCCAAGGTCTTCACCGACAAAATTTAATCTTAAACTTGAACTGCTTCCGGTTTTCAATGTTTTAGAAAGCCGCAGCGAGCCGAATAACAAGGAGCTTAGCGGATAATGATCAGCCTGCAGAACATCGGCTTAACCTACAACGATAAAAAAATATTTGCTCATATTTCCTGGATGATAACTGAAAAAAGCCGCATCGGGCTGGTTGGCGACAACGGCAGCGGCAAAACCACCCTTTTCCGGGCCATCAAGGGGGAAACGTCTTTGGATAGCGGCGCCATCGAAATCCCCAAAAACAAACGCATTGGTTATTTGCCGCAGGACCTGGTGGAGCTCGATCCACTGACGGTTCAGGATTACCTAAAAAGGAGAACCGGCCAGGAAGATCTGGAAAAAAACATCAAAAATTATGAGGAGAAAATCGCCAACGGCGACCACCGCCAGGCAGAATATGAAACAATCCTGAAAAAATTCGACGCCGCCAGTGAAGCTTTCCATCTTCAGGACGGCTACAATTTTGATGGCCGGGCCCGGCGCATACTCAAAGGCCTGGGCTTTGCCAATGACGATTACTCCAAAAACTGCCGCGACTTTTCCGGCGGCTGGAAAATGAGGATTTTTCTGGCAGTTATCCTTCTGGCCAATCCGGAAATCATGCTCCTGGACGAACCGACCAACCACCTCGATACCGAGAGCATGGAATGGCTGGAAAATTATCTGAAAAACTACAACGGCAC
>JBAXOR010000210.1:0-2916 GCA_037133155.1 Chrysiogenales bacterium
GTTCATTAATGGCCTGGCTGAATCCCGGTTCATTTTCGGCAAACGGATCGGTGATTATCAGTTCGTCTGCAACAGGAGGCGGTTCATTAATGGCCAAGCTGAATCCCGGTTCATTTTCAGCAAACGGATCGGTAATTATCAGTTCGTTCGCATAAGGAAATGGTTCATAATCCAGTTTTTCCTTCACTGGCTGCGGTTGGTCTGCAGCGGGGATTTCATTCATAACCAATACGGTCGGATTTTGCATTGCTTCATGGGCAGCAGTCAGTAACAGGGGGGGGGCTTCTCCATTCTTACTCTCGGAGATAACCAATAATTCAGATTTTTTTGAGGCTTGATTTTCCGAAGTTGTAACCCGGGCCTTGTTTTCTTCTGCCGGTGAGGTTTTACTCAGGCGCCGTTCACTTTTAAAGCGCATCACATCAATTTCCACATCTTTACCATATTTTTCGTTATATTGTTCAGCTAATTTAACAACATCCTGCCACTTTTCCAACTGGTAAAGGATTTTAATTTTCCCTTTTAATGTGCTTTGATAATCATCTGCCATTGATTTCTCCCTGGTAAAGCCAGATAAGGCTTTTTGTCATTTTCTCACCATTCGTCCAAATCTGTAAAGCGACCTAACCCAGCAGAGCTGCGAAGTCCCCTGCAAGTGGAGATAAGAGCCGTAGCTAACAAATTTTTGAAT
This sequence comes from Chrysiogenales bacterium, assembly GCA_037133155.1. Taxonomy (GTDB): domain Bacteria; phylum Acidobacteriota; class Aminicenantia; order UBA2199; family UBA2199; genus UBA2199. The sequence goes on from JBAXOR010000210.1 coordinate 692, forward strand.
TTATTATAAGGCTCTAATATTTCCTATCACAAAGAGAAGCCAGTGTCAAATCCTCGCCAGCAGCGGCCAGGCGAGCAGGAAAAAAGTCATGACGATCAGCACCAGGCTGGTGGACCAGCCGATGAAATTCTGGAATTTATTGTTGACGTACCGGCCCATGATTTCCTTTTTGTTAACCATGATCATCATGCAGATCAGCACCACCGGCAGCAGCATGCCGTTGATGATCTGGGTCCAGATGGAAATGGCAATCAATGGCGCTCCGGGAATGAGGATAATCACCACGCCAATGACAATGATGGCCGTGAACAAGGCATAGAATTTCGGTGCCTCTTTTAATTTCTTGTCAATGCCGGCTTCAAAACCAAAGGCTTCGCAGACATAAAAAGCCGTGGCCAGGGGCAGGATGGTGGCTGAAAAAATCGAAGCCACAAACAAACCGAAGGCAAATATTTCGCCGGCGAAGGCTCCAGCCAGGGGCTTCAGCGCCAGGGCCGCATCCTTGGCTTCATGGATGACAATGCCTTTTTCATGCAGGGTCGCGGCGCAGGCAATGATGATGAAAAAAGCGACCGTCACTGTGGCCAGGCAGCCAATGACCACATCCCAGATCGCAAAACGGTAGTCCTTGAGCTTGATGCGCTTTTCGATGACCGCCGACTGCATATAAAACTGCATCCAGGGGGCGATGGTGGTGCCGATGATGCCGATGACCATGCCCAGGTAAGGACGATCTAATTGAATTTGCGGCCGGATCATGGCCTGCCCGATTTCCAGCCAATGGGGCCTGGCCAGCAAGGCGGAAATCACATAGGAAAGGAGAAAGACAGAAAACACCAGGAATATCCGTTCGGCGATCTTGTAGGTGCCTTTGACCACCAATATCCAGACTGCGGCCGCGGCCAGGGGCACGGCGATGTACTTGCTGACCCCGAAGATCTGCATGCTGCCGGCGATGCCGGCGAATTCGGTCGCCGTGTTGCCGATGTCGGCGATCAGCAAGCCCAGGAAAATAAAAAATGTGATCCTGACTCCAAAACTTTCACGGATCAAATCGGCCAACCCCTTACCGGTGACGATTCCCATGCGGGCATTCATTTCCTGCACTACTAATAAAACCATAAATGCCGGCAGCAAAGTCCAAAGCAACCGGTAGCCGTATTGGGAACCGGCCACCGCATAGGTGGTGATGCCGCCGGCGTCATTGTCCACGCTGCCGGTTATAATACCTGGACCCAGGATGCTTAAAAAAATGACCAGGTTGGTAAAAAAAGGGGGTTTTGTGCCGTTTTTCGCCTTGCCACCAGGGATCATTTTTGTCTATAACGGCTCCGCTTCTTGATCGAAGGCAGGAGCACTTCCAGGGTATCGTCCACGGTGATGATGCCGAGGAGCTTGTTTTTCTTGTCTACCACCGGCAGGGAGAGCAAATTGTACTTGGCCATGATTTCCGCCGCTTCCATATCATCGGAATCGGAATGGATGCTTTTGATTCTGGTATTCATGATCGTAGCCAGCTTGGCGTCCAGCGGCTGGCTGAACAGATCGTTGATCGGCAGGTAACCCAGGAGGCGTTCCTGTTTGTCCAGCACGTAAATAACGTAAATATTTTCGATATCAGCACTGACCAGGCGGATGAAAGCCAATGTTTCAGCCACGGACAATTCGGGATTCGCGGCCAGGAAATCGGTGGTCATCAGGCCGCCTGCCGTGTCATCTTCGTGGCGGAGAAGCTCCTTGACATCCTCAGCTTCCTCGCCATGCATCTCGCCGATAATGGCATCGGCTTTATCATCGGGCATATCGCCCAGGATATCGGCGGCATCATCGGGCGACATGGCTTCCATGATATCGGCCGCTTTTCCCTTGTCCATCCTTTCCATCAGGTCTTTCTGGTGTTTTTCATCCATCTCGGGAATGGCTTCGGCAATGGTGTCAATACCCAGCGAATTGATCAGCGCTTCCTGGTTGTCATGGGGAATCTGGGTTAAAATATCGGCGATTTCGAAAGGGTGCAAGGACTGCATGTCACGGGTGGATACGGTCAGAGAAAGATGGGTGATCTCGTCTTCCAAGGGCTGGATGAAGCGCCAGGAAATCAAATCGTAGGGAATATGGTTCACCAGTTTTTTCCAGAATGACCAGTCATTTTTTTTCAGTCCCAACCGGCGCAGCAGTCCGCGGATGCCGACATCGACGGCGATCAAGGAAAGTTTGCCCTCCAT
>JBAXOR010000211.1:0-2906 GCA_037133155.1 Chrysiogenales bacterium
ACAATCAAGAACAGCATACACAATCACATCATTTCCGTCTTTGGTGTAATATATTGCAAATGGAAATCTCATAGAAAGAAGGCGGAAATATTTTTCAAATTGAATCGAATGGATTCCGGCATATAATTTCAAGGATTCAATATCAGCATATAACGACTCCAAAAAATAGTCACCTAATCCCCTTTCCTGGAATTCATAAAAATAATAGCCCCCCTTTAAATCTTCTACCGCTGATTCAAGTATCTGGATGTTCATTAAAGAGAATTTCTAATGTCTCTCTTGGCTTGAGTCCAATCAAGTATTTTTTTCTTTCCGTCTTTCAGTTTTTTATCTCTGTCTTTTAAAATTTTTGCATGCCATTCAGGTGATGAGAAATCCGGTACTTTCTGACAAATATCATCCCACAGCATTTCCATTATTTTTAATTTCTCTTCTATCATCATTCTCTTGAGGTTAAGAGTCATGGCATTCCTCCTATTTTAAGTTTAACCCAGCTGAGCTGGATAAGAGCCTTAGATAACAATTTTTTCTTTGCTTAAAAGTACAGAAAATTTATTATAAGGCTCTTATGACTTTCAGATATATTATACCATCATTTCATTTACCTAACTCATTCAAAAGCAATTTTCAAAAGTATTTTAAAAAATTTAAAATGATTTTTATTTTAAGGAGATATAAGCCAACTCCGTACGCACAGACAACCGGCGGTGGTTATCATCGATCATGGAGATGTCTACAGCAATGACTTCGGCCAGAGATAAATAATCCGGATTCAGGTGCTGGGCCCATTCCACCGCTACCACCCCTTCACCTATGAATTCATCAATGGAATTTTCCTGAACCATAACTTGGCTGCCAAGACGATAGAGATCAAAATGGAATAAAGGGTGAGTACCTTGATATTGATTCATCAACACGTAAGACGGGCTGACCACTTCATGGACGGGGATTTCCAAGGCAGTGGCAATCCCTTTGATCAGAATGGTCTTACCGGCGCCCAAGCCGCCGCTGACCAGAATAATTTCATGCCCGCGCAGCTGGAGCCCCAGGCGTTGACCGATAGCCAGGGTATTTTCAGGAGACTGGGAAAGGACTTCGAAATTCATTTATTTTCAATACGCACTGCGGGATATAGCGGATAATGTCGCTTGCTGTCAGGCTCATCTGCCCGGTCTCATTCACGGCCAGGTCAGCTGCATAGCCATGTAAAAAAACAGCCGCCGACAGGATCTTTTCCAGGGGATATTTGGGAAAAAACTGCGCCAGCAGCCCGGCGATCATTCCAGTGAGCACGTCTCCGCTTCCAGCCGTAGCCATTCCGGCATTGCCGGTCTGATTGACATAGACATTTCCTTGCGGAGTGGCGATCAGGGTATGATGGCCTTTCAAAATCAAGTGAAGTCGATACTTAATGGCAAATTTCCGTCTGAGTTCCAGGCGGTTGGCCAGCACCGTTTGTGTGCTATCACCAATCAGCCTGGCGAATTCGCCGGCATGGGGAGTCAGCACTAACGGCCAGGAACGCTCGGCTTGCAATATCTCGGTCCGGCCCTGCAACACATTAAGCGCATCGGCGTCCAATATCACCGGCACCCTGGCCTGGAGCAACAGCAAGTCAATGGTTTGAGCAGTAGACAACTGATTGCCCAATCCCGGCCCGGCCAAAACGCAGGAAAAATCATTGAACTTTCCGGCTAATTCTTCAGGGCGTGCATAAATCAGGGTCATGATTTCCGGATGAGCCAGGACATAAAGGTCGCGGTTGGCCAGGGAAACGGCCGCGGTAACTAAACCGGCCCCTGTTTTCAGGCAGGAAAACGAACTGAGAATCCCGGCCCCAGGTTTTTCCCTGGAACCAACGATATTTAAAACATGCCCAAAAACACCTTTATGAGCCGCTGGTTCCCGTTCCACCAGCAGATCAGAAAAATCGCGTGGCTCGACCAAACGGATATAGTGGGCTGGATTATCGGTTATGGCGGCGGGAATACCAATATCGACAACCTGAATTTTTCCGCAATGCGAATTGCCGTCCGGATAAATGTGGGCCCATTTCAGGCAGTGCAAGGCGGCTGTAACCTGGGCCCGGATATGGGGACCGGATTCAGGCAGAAAAGCCTCGGAAAGTCCGGAAGGGATGTCAACGGAAGCAACTTGAAATTGCGAATCGTTGACTGCCTGCATGATATCAGAAAAAAAACCGGGGCTGATCGGTTCATTCAAGCCGGTTCCAAAAATAGCGTCAACTAAAAAAGTGTCGTGTGGCTGGTAAGTGTTGAAAATCTTTTTCAGCACCATAATATCAGTAACTCCGTCGTATTTCAATTTCAAATTGCGAATTTTGGTAAAATTAACTTTGGCATCAGGGCTGAACTGTTCAGTTGGATTCAAAATCATAAAATGTGCATTATAACCCTGTTGGCTCAGGAGGCGCCCGATGGCCAAGCCATCGCCACCGTTATTGCCTTTGCCGATGAGCAACAGACAATTTTTAAAGACCGGCAGGGAAAATTCAGCGGCAAAACAGGAGGCAGCAGCCTGCGCGGCATTTTCCATCAATACGATTGACGGGATGCCCGCCTTTTCGATCGCCAGACGATCAAGTGCTTTCATCCAGGGAAAGAGCAGGATTTTCATTACCCCTCGGTCTTCTTTTTACCTTTCTTTTCCTTTATGGCATCCTTTTTTGTGTCTTTCTTTACAATTTCATCGAGCTGGCTGGCAAAAATCCCGCCAAATCCGCCTTCATCCTTGTAACGCACTTCGTCACCTTTGACCGGTTTTTTCTTTTCTTCAGGCATTTCATTTTCAGGGATTATTTCGCTCATACCTGCCTGCATGATCTGCTTTTTGATTTCATCAAGTTCAATTTTTTCTTCAAGGATCTTTTTTTGTCCCTTGCGGAC
>JBAXOR010000212.1:0-2905 GCA_037133155.1 Chrysiogenales bacterium
CACCAGGCAGATGAAGGACATCGGCAAGGACATTGCTTCGCTGCAGGATATTTTGCGGGCCCCGAAACTGCGCGGCAACCTGGGCGAGTTCCTGCTCGAGGACCTGCTGCAGCAGGTTTTTCCGGCCGGCAATTACACCATGAAATACGCCTTTAAAAACAACGTCCAGGTCGACGCGGTCATCCGGCTCGGAGACTGGGTCATCCCGGTGGACGCTAAATTCCCATTGGAAGCTTTCCAACGCCTGCTGGCGGCCCCGGACGAGGAAACCCGGAAAAAAAACAAAAAGGAATTCATTAAAAGTGTCAAGGTTCGCATCGATGAAATCGCCGACAAATACATCCGCCCCGACGAAAGCACTTTCGATTTCGCCCTGATGTACATCCCGGCTGAAAATGTTTTTTACGAAACCATGATCAGCGACACCCTGACCGAAAAAAATTATGAAATATTCAATTACGCCATGGCCAGGCACGTGATCCCGGTTTCACCCAACAGCTTCTACGCCTACCTGATGGCCATCGCCTTCGGCCTGAAAGGGCTGAAGATCGAACAGCAGACCAAGGAGATTTTAAAAAACCTGGGCAAGGTGCAGGATAGTTTCGTTCATTTCTATGCCGATTTCAGTTTGCTGGGCAAGCATATCAGCAACGCCAGCGGCAAGTACGATGAAGCGGCCAGGAAAGCCGATAAATTCCACGAACGGCTGACCAATTTCACCGGCATTCCGGCCGAGCTCCCCGGCGCCGGGGACAAGGCATTGGACAAGCCCGAGTAGTCTCAAATGCCGGCCCAGATCAACATTTCGATCCCCCCTGAATCCCCCCTTGGGTAAGGGGGGAACTTTAAAGAAAGAAATCGCAAAAGGCAGAAGAGAGATAGACAAACAAATAGTATGGCCAATTTGCACTAATAGCTCCTTCTCTTTTCCCCCCTTAGCAAGGGGGGTGGCCCGAAGCAGCACAAACCATTCGCCTACTTAGGCGAATAGGTTTGTCCCTTTAGGGGCCGGGGGGATAGTCGCACTGGATGCTTCGGAAGCCCTCAGCATAGTGCTACTATTCCCCGATGATCTTGACCAGCACCCGTTTCTTGCGGCGGCCGTCGAATTCGCCGTAGAAGATCTGCTCCCAGGGGCCGAAGTCGAGCCTGCTGTTGCTGACCGCAACCACCACCTCGCGGCCCATGACCTGGCGCTTCAGGTGGGCGTCGCCGTTGTCCTCGCCGTTGAGGTTGTGGCGGTACTGCCCGACCGGTTCATGCGGGGCCAGATTCTCCAGCCATTTTTCATAATCCTGGTGTAGGCCCGGTTCATCGTCGTTGATGAACACCGAAGCCGTGATGTGCATGGCGTTGACCAGGACCAGGCCTTCGCGGATGCCGTACCAACACTATAGGTTTCGTTGCCCTTCGAGCATTACGAAACCTATCCAGTGTTGGTATAGTCACACTAGATGGGTTCAGCATCTGAAGGAAATGGCTGAAACCATAGTGTGACTACTGGCGCTGATATTGACGAAGCCCCGGCGTTCCGGCGTATTGAACCATAATTCCTTGCGATAGCTTTTCATGCTGTTGATTATACACTACCAACAATATGTTTTTAGCATTTTCGGAAAGTCGCTAAAAACATCTATTGTTGGTATAGTCACACTAAATGGTTTCAGCGTTTGGAGGATATAGCTGAAACCATAGTGTGACTATATACACCCCGCCTTGCTAGGTCATTCTTCTTCCTGTATAATGTCCGGGTAGGAGGCAAGCATGGAACCCTTCATCAGCGCCGCGCCCGACATCAATGTCGAAGAAATCATGGCCGCCATCGGTAAAAAGATCCAGGATAAAAAAGACGCCGGAATCCTGAAGCAGCGCGATATAGATGAGATCGTTGAAATGGAGCTGCAGCCGCTGCCCGATTTTCAGGAGATCCCCAATATCTACGACCCTATCCTGTATCCGGACTTTGCTGAAAACGTGGCCCCGACCGTGTCGCTGGAAGAATCCCTGCGCGAAACCGGCCCGGCCAAGGCTGTTTTGAAAAAAATCAGGAGCCTCCTTTACCCCCTGATCCGTTTCATGACCCGGCCCCTGTATATTGAACTGAGAACCAGCATCCTGCAGCTGCAAAAAAAAGACCGGATCGTCCTGCAGAGCAGCGAATACATCCGCCTGCTGCATAACGCCATGCACAATATGATCATCGAAATCTCGAAGCTGAAAACCGAGGAAGAACTCCTGAAAACCAAGATCAGGATCCTGGAAGACAGGAGCGAATTCCTGGAAAATCGGGAACGGGCGTTGGAGAAAAAATTGCCGCCGTCATGAAAGTCCACCAGTTTTTAACCTCCTATTCGTATGGCGACGCCATCGGCAACGAGGCCCTGGAGATCCGGGATTTTTTGCGCTCCAACCACATCGAATCCGAGATCTTCACTATGCATTTTCATCCCCGATACGCCCACCAGGTGCGTAATTATCTCGAATACGACCGTTTTTCTGATCGCGAAAACATGATCATCTTTCACTTTTCCATCGGCTCGCCCGTTACTAAAAAATTCCTGCGCCTGCCCGACAAAAAAATCATCATCTATCACAACATCACGCCCTACCAAGTTTTCCTTGATTACCACCGTGTCCTGGCCAGGGAGTGCTACAAAGGCCGGCTCGAACTGAAGAGCCTGGCTGACAAGGTCGACCTGGCCCTGGGCGATTCAGAATACAACCGCAGCGAATTGATCGCGGCCGGGTTCAAGGAGACCGGCGTTTTGCCCCTGGTCATGGATTTTAGCAAATTCAATCATCAGCCACTGCCTGTTTTGCGGGAATTGTTCGCCGACGGCAAAAACAATCTGCTTTATGTCGGCCGCATCATCCCCAATAAAAAAGTCGAAGACGTAATCAAGAC
>JBAXOR010000213.1:0-2898 GCA_037133155.1 Chrysiogenales bacterium
TTAGAAAGCAAATTATCTTGTTTTTTTACCAAGTTAATTTGCTTTAAGTTACTAATGCTCATGGTTTTTATAAAACCACTAAAGTGTGGAATATTTATACATCCCAAAGTCAAACATGCCGATTTTCGCATTTTTGCCTGCGGCTGTCAACCTTTCAGTTAAACTGGATTAAAATGGTTTGACTTCCAAAACCATGGTCCAATGACTATTTCTGGTAATTGCATCTGTTATCGGCATTTCCAACAGATAGAAAGTATGCAATCCATGAAAATCCATATTCCACAAGATTTTCTAAAGCAATTAAAACAGATTTCCACAGTCCTTACCCAAAAAATACCTGTTCTTATTTTAAATGAAAATAGAATTTTTTCTTACTGCGGTTTCCGGCAAAATCCGCTGCCTGCACCAGCAGGTCATTTTTACCTTTTTGCAAACCAATAATATCATTAATGAGAATATGATCCCAATCAGGATCATATTCGCTATCCACCTTTTGACCATTGAGAAACACCGCCACGGTCCGATCATCGATTCCCTTGCCGCGGTCGCGCAGGTGAACCACAAGTTTTTTACAATTTTCAAAATGCCGGGTGCGGCGGCTGCGGAATTGGATCTCCGGTGGGCATATATCACGCAGCAAAGCGAAAATTCCGCCATTCAGAACCCGGCAACCCAGGTAACCGGTTTCGGGAACCTTGAAGGTCTGAATATATTTCCACCTTTTCAAGAGGGGTTGATATTTGAAAATACCCATTTGTTCCGGTTGTAGCCGCTCTTGAGGGGTTTTAAATTTGAAAACAACGGTATCCAGAAAGGCAAAATGCGCTGGACCGATACTCATAGGACCGGCCAACAGTGGAAATTCCGTGCCCAGTTGCTCATTTTCCAGCAGCATAACTGTCGGTTCCAAAACCGTTTTAGCCGCGAAATCGGCAATGAAATCGCCATAATGGAACTGCCGCGCTGTCTGGGGTTTTAGAACCAGCAATTGGATATTTTTTTGCAACTCTTCCAGCGCTTGCTGGCCATTGGAGAGTAGAAAGCGCAATTGCAGGCGCATTGCGTTATTCAGTGGGTTGAAACAAAAATAGACTCCAGCGCCATATTCTTTGGCCGCTACGGTCTGCTCCTGATCACCCTGGATGATTTTTAATTTGATCCAGGAGGCCGGCCGGGCAAAATCTTTTATTTTAATAATCACGTCATCACGGTTGATATATGTCGAAAAACTGGCATTATACAAAGCCCGGTTCTCGTTTGCTTTCAGATTATATTTTTTTTCAATAAAAACTCCCTCGCTATCGGAAAGTTTCTGTAAAGGGATCAGGGCAATGGCCTGATTTTGCTGCCGGTCTTTGACGATAACCTTGATTTCATGCAGCCCGGGCGGCAGCAGCTTGAAATTTTCCGCGAAGGGTGATTTCCCTTTTTCCAATCCAAAACCGCTCTGGAAAAACAGCTTGTAATAATAGGTGCCGGAAGTCGAATAGGCCATATCGTACAACATCCCCAATTGGTTGTTGTCATCCCTGATCAAGCGGTTAAAAGTGATCTGGTAATACAGCCGCCCATCCAGGTAGGCTTCAATGCTGTAAGGGGCGACCACGTGCCGTACATCTGAAAGATCAAAGGCTTGCAAAACCAGGTCAAACGGCCCGGTAACCGTCAATGGTGCGGCCAGCGTATACGCCGATCCATCGCCAAGTAATTTAAAATACAATTCACCGGGCTCATCATTCAACAGGGAATTACCCCGGCTGCGCAGCAGAATTCCTTGTACTACCGGCGCATAATTATCGGGAGGCAGATTGCTAATAAATGACTGCGGGTTGAGCGCGCCAGCCAGTTTATCACGGATTTCCAAATGCAGGTGCGGGAAGCCCTCACCGCTCTCGCCGCTGAAAGCGATGACAACACCCTGGCGTACGGCTAACGGTTCAGGCAGGACAAATTCACCGAAATACTTTTCGCCCCGGCGTATTTGTTCCCGGGCGGCGAGGGACTCGATATCGTCGCGAAATTTTTCCAGATGGCCGTAGATGGAGAGATTCCCGTCGTTATGCCTAAGAAAAATGGCGCGGCCTATCCCGGACCAGGACATGATTATTTTTTCAATCATGCCATCGGCGATGGCCAGCACTGGATAACCGGTGGCTTGGAAAGTTCGCAGATCGATACCGGCATGAAAATGGTTGGCTCTGAATTCCTGGAAAGTCGAACTGATGCCATTGTCAATGGTCAGCGGCCAGACATATTTTTTTTCATTTCCCTGGGCTGCCAGCAGAACAGTTGAAAAAATCACAAATGATACAACCGATGTTTTTATCACGTGCTGATTTTAGACCAGAACGGTCATAAATACAACTCATTTTTTAAGGTTTGAAACCGCTGCTGCCGGACACCCTGTCTTTTGAAAATTACACCAAAACCGGTCCTGCATCGCCTACCATCCGATTCTGCCGGCACGTCCCGGCACCGCTGGCCCTGATGGCGCGCAATGGTGCCAGCCGCATCTATCTGCTGAAAATTAAATCGCTGTAAAGAACCCTGGAAGAACGCCTGCCCTATCCGCCCCTATCCAGCAGATAATCTCGGATGCGGTCGCGGACGATCTGGTGGGTGGTCTCATCCTTGAATATTTTCTGCAGCCCGGCCAATCCCAGGGAAGGGATGATTTTCAAAATGATCTTGATCGGCGCTTCCGGGTCATGGGCGATGGCCATGGCCACAGCCGGGTTCAGGTGCCACTGGCTGTTATCCAGGGCGATGTACAGATTGGCGCGTTCGCCATGGCGGTTGATGAAGCGCAGCACCACATCTTCACTGCAATTGGGATTATTGAGTATGGTTTCGATCAACTGCGGCTGATTTTCCTCGTTGAAATTGAGCAGCAACGAA
>JBAXOR010000214.1:0-2891 GCA_037133155.1 Chrysiogenales bacterium
ATATTCATCCCAGAAGATGCATTTCGGTTCAATACTTGCGTCGATTTTGGACGCATAATGGAACAAATCGGCTGTTATGGCGATTCTTTTTCGATGATCCAAAACATCAACCACCACACCGACATCAATGTCACTATGGAGATTATTCCGACCATGCGCACAAGATCCGTACAAAAAGATTTTTTTTATGGGATAGATTTTATTGATGATTTCATAGAACAACTGAAGCTTTTTAACGATCAAATCTCTATCACTCATCTTGAATTAACCCTGCTGCACAGGATAAGTAACTTTGAAAGCAAATTATCTTGTTTTTTTACCAAGTTAATTTGCTTTAAGTTACTTAATAGTAGAATACAATAGTTGACTTGTCAACGATTTGCCAATTTCTACTTGAATTGTTTCAATAAATCTTCAATATATTGAAATTAAGGGGGAGCCTCGGCAGGGAGTTGATGCAGTAGCCATGCCTGTAGGCAAATACTGGTAAAACCAGTGTGCATTTCATTCCCGAACCTGCACATGATCACTTGCCGGAAGGAGATGAATTTGTCATCTCTTTCTCTGATCATGAACGGCTCCCCGTTTTTTCTTCTCTGTACATATTAAATATATATCAAAATGCCGAAATTTCAACTAATAAATTTTTTAATTGATGCCTAAATCCCGGCCTTCTATAAATCCCGGTTTGGCGATGCCAAAAGCGGCTAAAACTGTGGGTGAAATGTCGATCAAACCCGGGTCTTTTTCGTTGATCTTGCGGTTGCAGAAGAACACGCCGGGGATCTGGTCGCGGGTGAAGGCATGGTCGCCGCTCCACATGCGGGTATTGTCGGTAAAAATCTCCACGTCGACGTAATTCACCGCAGATTCCCAGGAAACGCGGTAACCCACGGCATAGCCGACCACAACATCGGGAGCATTGACCGTGTACGGCCCGCGATAAATCTCCTCGCGCATGAAGGTTTTTTTTATTGCATTTTTTTTGAACTTGTCGTCGACCACTTTCAACAGCTTTTCCTTGATTTCCTTTTTCAAAGCTTCGGCTTCGATTCCGGGATTGACAATACCATTGATCTCGCGGCCTTTGAGGTTGAGGAAAATTCCATTCAGCCCCTGGCCGAAGGCCCGCGTTTTGCTCCAGTCCACATCAGCGTACCATTTGCCGCTGGTCTTTTTGCCTTCGTTTAGTACCAGGTAACCTTCCCGGTGCAACCAGGTATTCAGGTTGAAACCGCGGTTGAAAGCGTTGAAACCATGATCGGAAACAACCATCAGCAAGTCGTTCTTGCCCATTTTCTGAAAAAGCCGCTCCAGAAAATCGTCCATACTCCGGTAGCTTTCCAGGATGGCCCCGCGTACTTTCGGATCTTGATTTGGCTGGGGCGCCGGTGAGCCGGAATTGGGCAGGTAACGCCAGAACATGTGCTGGATACGGTCGGTGGTTTCAAAAACCTGGACAAGGAGACCGTCCTTTATTTTATTAAGGGTACTGAAAAAAATCTTTTCCCTTTCCTCCTGGGTGCGGTAAACCTGGGCAATGAAATTTTGTTCGGATAGGACGCGTTCATTCAGCGACCAGGTATCCTCGGCCATGCCCAGGGTGGCGAAAGAACCCAGCAGCTTGGCTAAGTAGACCGAGAATATTTTTGGATACGAAACCGGCATAGATGGTTTTTCCGGATCGATGTTGATTGGGGAAAGGTACAACTTCAGCTGTTGCACATCTCCCAGCACTCACTGGGCGATGCCGGCTACGCTAATCAGCCCGGCTCTTAATTCCAGCTTGACCCATGGGGATAGTTGGTTTTGTCGCAAGTTGAATTTTTCCTTGCCAACCGCAATTTCGACACTTTTCTTTTCCCTGTCTAAAACCAGGATGAAGGGAATTTCCAGGGGCGGATTGCCTTTGCGAAAAGGATGTCCAGGACCCTTGATCCGGCCGCTGAAACGGCTTTTCCCCAACGGCTGCAGCATTTCGCAGATACCGTCGGAGATATCGAAATCCTGGCTTTTGCTTTCAGAATAAAAGCTGAAACTGCCCTGGGTGCCGCGTAAATCGGGCGTGCCCAGACCCGAAAGCATGGAGCCATAAAATTTCTCGGGCGGGAAAGTGAAGGGCATGCGCAGCACCGATGCATATATACCCTTGCTGCTGACGATTTTCCAAAAGCTCTGGCTTTTGCGCTTCAGTTCGATCTTGGGGCTGCCCAGCGGGATCTCCCAGTTGCCGATCTTCAGGCTGCGGCGCGGCGGAATGATATCAGAACCGGCCATTTTGGGCATATAAGTATTGCGATCATTGGTCAGAAAATCGAAAATATTGTGCTTGCCGGGGTTGACACCGGTGGTAAAAGTGGACCAGGCCACCGGTGAAATCGGCGGTTCGGTGCTCCACAGCGGGCTAAATGTTCCGTTTTTAATCAGTTTTTCAAAATTGGGAAATTTATGGCCCAGCTTCCTGAATTGGTTGAAAAGACCATGGTCCATGCCGTCAAATCCAATCAGCAAGACCCGTTTGAATTTGGCTCTTTTCAGGTTCCTGGCCCTTTTGATAAAACGCAGAAAGGCGCGAAGCGGAAAGGTCAGGAAATTAAAGATGGCGAGGAAAAAGGCCACGAAAATAAAAAAGAAAGATCCCACAAAAGCGAAACCGGCCCCCGGTCCGACATAGCAGAAGAGCGGCATTGACAAAAATATGGTCAATAGCAGGAATAATCTGATTTTGCGCATGAGTAATTTTACCATAGTCCGGGCTCAACACAAAGCGCCGCCGATGCGGCGCTGGATGCGGCGCCCTGAATAGTGTTAAGAATTTAATTTCATGCCGTTTTCCGTAAGTATTCAGTTGTTCGTAGTGAATAATTTAATTTACGAGTAGGATTCGTCGT
>JBAXOR010000215.1:0-2889 GCA_037133155.1 Chrysiogenales bacterium
TATCACGCGGTAACTGCCCACTCGCAGCCGGAAATAATCATATTTTCCCTTCAGAGTCTTCAGGTTCCCGGACATGGACTCAAAATCAGCCGCCAGCTGTTCGATTTTCTTTTTGATCAGCAGTTGATAGGGCCTGTCTATCTTGGCCAACTCCTTTGCGGCTCTCTCTTCATAAAAAACGCTATATCTCACAGGCTGAGTTTTTTGTAAACGTCATTGGCGGGGATCAGTCTGGACTTACCTTTCTTGACATCGTTCATTCTTTTATCGGCAATCTTGATGTCCAGAATATCGAAATAGAGCAGCAGGGCTTTTTCTACGATATGGCTCTTCTTTTCCTTGAGTTCAGCGGAGACTGTATTGAGTTCATCGATAATATTCTGATCAAGAGTGAAAATGACTTTCGGACGGCTCATCTTGCACCTCACCTATATAAATATATATCCGATTGTATGTATTGTCAAGTCTTTTTTATTTTGAATGGCAAATCAGGAAATGTAAAAATCAATAGCAAAAAGGAGGGCCACCAGGGCCAGCAGCGGGTGAATTTCCCGCCATTTCCCGGTCAGCAGTTTCAGCAGCACAAAGGCAATAAACCCGTAACCGATGCCCTTGGCAATACTAAAAGTGAAGGGGATCATGGTGATGGTTAAAAACACGGGCAGCGCCGTGGTAATATCATCCCAGGCGATGGAGCGCACACCGGCTATCAGCAGAAACCCGACCAAAATCAGGGCCGGCGCCGTGGCATATCCGGGGACAATAGCCACGATGGGCGTGAAAAAAACCGCCAGCAGAAAAAGGACTCCGGTGACTACCGAGGTCAGGCCGGTGCGACCGCCTTCGGCAACTCCGGCGGCGCTTTCCACGTAAGTAGTTATTGAACTGCAACCCAGCAAACCGCCGCTGACAGCTGCAAGCGAATCGACCAGCAGGATGTTTTTCAGGCGCGGGACCTGTCCGTCCTTGTCCATGAAACCCCCCTGCTCCCCCACGGCCACCACCGTGCCCATGGTGTCAAAAAAATCGCTGATCAAAAAAGCGAAAACTGTGGTCAGCAGCCCCAGGCGCAGGGCGCCAACGATATCCAGGGCGAATATGGTTTTAAAATATTCGGGCCTGATGCCGGCGATCCATACTTTGGGCAGGGCAACCAGGCCGGCCAGCACCGCCAGTAGTGTGCAAAAAATGATGCCCAGCAAAAAAGAACCCTTGATTTTTTTGGCCATTAACCAGGCACTGAGCAAAACTCCGGCCAGGGCAATCAGGCTTTCGGGACCGATTTTTCCGAAAGTGATAAGGGTCGCCGGACTCGAAACAATCAACTTGGCATTCTCCAGGCCGATCACGGTGATTAACAGGCCGATGCCCACGCCAATGGCCCGTTTCATATCAAGGGGAATCGCGTCCATCACCTGCTTGCGGACATTGGTCAAAACCAAAATAGTGATGATGACTCCTTCGATAAAAACAATACCCATGGCCGTCGGCCACGGCACTTTCATGCCCATGATCACGCCGTAAGCCAAAAACGCGTTCAGGCCCATGCCCGAAGCCAGGGCCAGAGGATAATTGCTGACCAGCCCCATGAGGATGCTCAATATTCCTGCCCCCAAACATGTCGCCAACACCAGAGCCGGGAATAATTCATCGCCCATGGCCGCGGCCAGTATTTTCGGATTGACAAAAATAATGTAGGCCATGGCCATGAAGGTGACCATGCCGGCCATAATTTCCCGGCCTACTGTGGTTTGGTTGGCTTTTAATTTAAAAATATCCATTTTCTCTATGTTCCTCCATAAAATAGTCTGGATCAAAGTTTATCATCTTGAATTACTTTTGCCGGTGACTGAGGAAACCGTGCAGGAGAATGGCGGTGATGACGATCAGGCCGCCGATGATCGACCAGGGCCCGGGAACTTCAGCAATAATCAGCCAGACCCAGATGGGATTCAAGACCGGTTCCAGGGTCATGACCAGGATGGCGTCAAAAGCGCGGACATGGCGGATGGCGATGCTGTAGAGTAAATAGGGGATGGCGATTTGAAAGATGCCCAGGGCCAGAATACCGGCAATGTTGCCTTTGCTGAAATACAGGCTGCGGCAAAAAGGGAGCCCGATCAAAAAAACCAGAATATTGCCCATGATAATCGATTGCAGAGGGTTGCCATCTTTCTGTTTGCGCAGCAGCAGAACCAGCGAGGCGAAAAAAAGGCCGCTGCCGATAGCCAGCAGGTTGCCGCTCAATCCGGTCAGCGTTAGTTTATCCAGGAAAAAAAATAACATGCCGGCCAACACTGCGGCGATGGCCAGCCAGTCTTTCCATTTAATATGTTCACGTAAAAACCAGCCAGCCAAAAGGGCCACGTAAATTGGTGCCGTGTACTGCAGCAGAATGGCATTGGCGGCCGTAGTCAGCTTGGTCGCCGCGACAAAAGTGATCAGGGTCGCGGCATAGGCCAAAGCGCCGGCCAGGGCCAGGGGACTGAAATTAAAACGCCGGCCGCGAGCTGCCAGCAACAGAAAAACAGCGCCGATCAGGCTGCGGATACTCGCCAAGGCCAATGGATTCCAACTGACCAGTTTGATCAGTATGCCGCCGCTGCTCCATAAAAAAGCGACCATGGCAATCAGCAGCAATGCTTTTTTTCGGGTCATGACGATAAACACGATACTCTACCTTCTTAAAAGCGGTAAGTCGCCGCGGCCACGGTAACGCCGGAACCAAAAGCCAGCAGCAGGGCTTTTTGGCCCGAAACGGGCCGGAGTTCGGCCATGGCCAACTTCAAGGCCAGGAACAGTGAAGTGGAAAGGGTGTCGGGCAGCCGGTCCGAAAGGTTGATCACTTTATCTCCGGGAAAACCGATGGCCGCCGGCAGCCGGGCCAAA
>JBAXOR010000216.1:0-2889 GCA_037133155.1 Chrysiogenales bacterium
CATGGCCTGGTGCGAGGCTTTGTGGGCCAGCAAAGGGGGACCGATCACATCGCCGCAGGCGAAAATTGTCGGCACAACGGTTTGCAGGTTGGAGGACACCTGGATGAAGCCTTTGCTGTCAAGAATAATGGGGATATCCTTGGCAAAGATTCCGGCGCTGTTTGGCGTGCGGTCAACAGCCAGTAAAACCTTAGTGAATTCTTCTTCCCATATCTTGTCTCCTTTTTTGAAAGTCAACCCTACTTTTTCGCCAATGCGCGGATTGGAGATGGCGGTCGAAGTATGGATGGTGATATTTTGTTTGATCAGCTCGATCCTTAAAATATCGGCGATCTCCTTGTCGCTTCCCGGGACGATGGTTTCCATGATTTCGACCACCGTGACCTTGCTGCCCAGGTAACTGTAAATCAGCGCCCATTCCAAACCCACGGCGCCGGCGCCGATGACCAGCATGGTTTCGGGAATCGATTCCAATTCCAGCAGGTTGTCGGAAATGATTATCCTTTGGCCGTCTTTTTTTAAAAACGGCAGTTCGGCCGCCTTGGAACCGCTAGCCACGACGATATGGCTGGCGGATATTTCTTTTTGGCCGTCGAGCAGTATTTTATTGGCGCCGACTATCTGGGCTTTGCCTTTGAGCATCTCGACACTGTTCTGTTTGAAAAGGAGTTCGATGCCGCGCGTCTGCTTGGTCACGATGCGCATTTTACGGCGCCTGATTTCATCAAGGGAAATCTGGAATTTTTCAACATGGACGCCGATTTTGGCGAAATCGTTGATTTGCTTGATCGCTTTCACTGAATGGAGGATGGCTTTGGTGGGGATGCAGCCACGCTGCAGACAGGTACCCCCCGGTAAATCCATTTCCACTACCGCGGTTTTCAAGCCTTTCTTGGCCGCAGCGATCGCCCCCTCGTACCCGGCCGGTCCGGCGCCTATAAACAGCAGATCGAAATCCATTGATCCTCCTGAGAACCGCTATGTAGTGAACAATACTTTTTTCAATTTAGTAATAAAAAATTCATTGTCTTCTTCCAGGCCCACGGTGACCCGCATGGCTTCGGGGATACCGAACCCGGCGGTTGGCCGGATGATCACCCCTTCCTTGAGGAGACGGAGATTCAGCCCGGCCACGTCCATTTTCGGGAAAAAAAGGAGAAAATTGGTTTGCGAAGGAATCACGCGCAGGCCCAAACTTTGCAGCTGGCTAAGCAATTTGGCCTTGTTGGCCCGATTCAGAATGATGGAGCGGTTTTTATAATCGTCGTTTTCCAAAGAAGCCAAGGCTGCCCGCTGGGCGATACTGGTAACGTTGAATGGCGCCTTGACGCGGTTGAGCATGGAAATGATCTCAGGTTTGGCCATGGCGTAACCGACCCGCAAGCCGGCCAAGCCGTAAATCTTGGAAAACGTTCGCAGTACGACTACGTTTTTTCCAGCCCGGATTTCTTCCAGTCCGCCGACATAGTCATCGGGGTTGTCAAAATATTCCTGGTAGGCATTATCCAGAACAATGATCTTGTCTTTGGGGACTATTTTTATAAATTGGCGAATGGTGGCGGCTGGAACAATTGTCCCGGTCGGGTTGTTGGGATTGGTAATGAAGATGATTTTGGTTTGATTATCGATGCGTTTGGTCATGGCTTCCAGGTCAAAACGCAGATTTTCATCCATGGGCGTTTCCAGGAAAGCCCCTTGTCCGGCAAATTCGGTGGTGGCTATTTTATAGAGGGAAAATGTTTTTTCCGAAGTCAAAACTTTTTCGCCGGTTTTAAGAAAAGTGCGGATCAGCATATGGATGATCTCCACCGAGCCGGCACCGACTATGACCTGTTCAAGCTGCAAGTTGTTGATGGCGGCCAGGCGCTGACGCAGGTAGTAGTTGTCAGAATCGGGATAAAAATGAACCAGTGAAAGTTCGTCGTTGATGGCATTTCTGACATTTTCAGAAATAGGCAGCATGTTTTCATTGCTTGCCAGTTTGACGACTTTTTCCAGGTTGAATTCTCTTTGGATGGCTTCGACCGGTTTTCCCGGGATGTAGGGGGATATCTGCAAAACATTGGGGTTGACTAAAGATTCCATTAAAGCCTCCTATTTAAACAGGGAAGGTTGTTCTTTTTCTTCGAAAAGTTCGGTTAATTCTTCCAAAGACGGCAGTTCCGACATGTCATTCAGCCCGAAATAAATTAAAAATTCCTGGGTAGTGGCGTACAAAGCGGGCAGGCCGGGGACTTTTTTCCGGCCGGTAATTTTAATCAGTTTTTTTTGCAGCAGGTTTTTAACGGGCCCGATCGAATTGACACCGCGCATATCGGAGATTTCAGCAATAGTGGTTGGCTGGCGGTAGGCCACGATGGACAGGGTTTCCAGGGAAGCCAGGGTCAGTTTGGTGACCTGCTTGATGGTGAAAAAATCTTTCAAGGAATCGTGCAGTTCGGGCTTGGTGACCAGCTGCAGCCCGCCGCCGCTTCTTTTAAGCAGCAGGCCCCGCTCGGGGCGCTCCAGGAAATGCTCTTTTTCCATTGTCCGGATAATTTTTTCGAATTCTTCCACGTCCGTGATTTGCAAGAAATCCATGATCCGTCCCGGTTCCATCGGGTCCTTGGCAACAAACAAGATAGCCTCGATCAGTGAGATTTGCTCATGATTCATGCTTTTCAATTGCTCATTTCAGCAGATTCACTGGGATACAACGATATGGTGCCGAAAAGTGATTCCTGCAGGGCGATCAGCAGGTGGCGTTTGACCATTTCCAGCAGGGTAAAAAAACTGACCAGGATCTCCTCGATCGAATCGAGCTTCTCCACATAGGCGCTGAAATCAAGAAACCCGTTTTCTTTGACCAGGCCGGCAATTTCGGCCTGCTTGGCGGCGATGGAATAGTTT
>JBAXOR010000217.1:0-2883 GCA_037133155.1 Chrysiogenales bacterium
ACAATCAGAAAAGCGCTGAAACTTCGTCCGGGACAAAAAATGCAGGTGATTGAATATGAAGGACGCATCGAGCTTATACCGGAATGCGACATCAAGGAACTCCGGGGATTCCTCAAGGGTATCAATACCGAATTCAAGCGCGAGCGAGACCGGGTATGAATATCGTAGATTCTTCCGGCTGGCTGGCCTACTTCGCTGCTGAGCCCAATGCCAAGCATTTCCTGCCCCCTTTGCAAGATTCAGCTGCGCTGGTGGTTCCCACGGTAATCATCTATGAGGTTTTCAAGGTCGTTCTCCGGGAATCGGGTGAGAATGATGCCTTGCAAGCGGCCATGGCCATGCAAAAAGGAACCATTGCGGATCTGACTCCCTCCTTGGCGCTTGCCGCCGCCAAACTGAGTTTGGCGCATAATCTGCCTATGGCTGACGGTATTATCCTGGCCACGGCGCGGGATTTCAACGCCGTCATTTGGACCCAGGATGCGGATTTTAAAAATATTCCCAATGTGAAGTATTTCCCCAAGAAATAAGGAAAGAGCTGCAGGGGGTTGGTCTCCAGGTTCCAGAAATCATTAAGGCATCTTCGCTTGCTCTACGTTCGTTTGTTCTGTTTTTACCTTTTTTATAAAATGGATTTGACAAAAAAGCCATTTTTTGTTAAATATAAGGCATGAAACGCGAAATCGAAACCAAACTGGTGCAAATGCTGGATCCGCAGTCTCCCAATCGGGTGATTGTGATTGAAGGCGCAAGGCAAGTCGGCAAATCCTATCTGGTTAACCGGGTACTGCAATCACAAACGCTGCCGGTGCTGGCGTTTGATCTGGAAAAGAAAAAAAGACTGCGCAACCAAATTGATCAAACAGAGGAATTCGCGGATTTTCAAAACCTGATGTTTGACCAGTACGGGCTGAAAAGACCATCCATCCTTTTTTTCGATGAAGCCCAGGAAAGCTTGAAATTAGCCAGCTACATCCGTTCATTCAAAGAAGATTGGCCGGACTGGAAGAGGATTTTCGCCGCAAGGAAACTTTTCAACCCGAATTGTTCCGCAATATCCTGCAGAGCATAGCCAATCATATCGGCAGTCTTTCCAAGCTTACCCAATTTGAAACCACTAAATATTCGGCCACGAAAATAATTGCCGCCATGAAGGGCTGGCATTTAATTCTGGAAGTAAATCAATTGGCGCTGAATCCGCTGCACGCAAAATTTTTGCCCAAGCGTTATCTTCATGATGTGGGTATGGTGAATCGCCTGCGTTCCCTGGCCATTCCCCCCATATCCATTCTGGATACCATCGATCCTTTCCTGCGTATCCCGCTGGGCGGTCTTTTTGAAAACGCGCTGCTGATCAATCTGCTGGCCGGGGAGTCGGCCCGGTTTCAGGTCGCAGCCTGGAAAATGGCACGGAACAGCGATATCGAAATTGATTTTCTCATGGATTTTCCGGAATATGCCGCTAAAATTCCCATTGAATGCAAAGCTGCCATATCGCTGAAAAACAAACACTATAAAAATCTCATGCATTATCTCGCTTTGACCAAACAAAAATTTGCCGTCGTAGTTTCCGCCGCTCCTTTTGAAATGATTACTAACGCCGCCAAGCAGACTGTTTTAAACCTGCCTGTTTATCTGGCCAGCAAGAAAAATATCAAAAACTATTATCAAAAAAATCTAAAATAATTCATTTGGAACGCAGAAAGTCAGAGTTTACCCCTTGGTGATTTACTTTTTCACCAGCACAAAAGTGATTGTAATTCGATTTCCATTGCGAAGCAATGTCAGGGGAAATTGTGATGTTTTGAAGAATGCAGCGGGTGAGATTGATATACGCGGGGCGCTTCAGCATGCGCTGAGCCGGGGGGCATGGCGGCAAAAAGATATTTTCCGATTCACGATTGAAAGAACTTTCAGCGGACGATCGGAGCTTCCGTTCGGGGACAAGCCCTGTCGCTACTAAAATGATCATTTTCACATTCTCAAAATCCGTCTCTGAGTTGTTGAATTAAATTTGTTGAGAGGTTATAATAAAAATATGGATGCCGAACAGGTAAAAAAAACAATTGAATATTGGCAGAACTCCGCCGAATACGATCTGGGTGTAGCAGATGTATTGCTGGAAAAGGGCAAATATCATTATTCTTTGTTTTTTGGGCATTTAAGCCTTGAAAAAATCTTGAAGGCGATTTTTGTAAAATTTACCTCTGATCATGCCCCGATTACCCATTCACTTCCGCTTCTCGCTCAAAAATCAGGTTTAAACATTGATTCTTCGCATTTGGAAAAACTGGCGGAATTCATGGAATTTTATCTTGAAGGAAGATATCCGGGGGATTTGGAAATGGTTTATAAAAAATTCGATCGTTCCTTTACTGAAAAAAAACTTGCTGAGATCAAGGAAGTATTCCAATGGTTGAAAAAGAAATTGTAGATATCGCCCTGAAATTTCTCCAGGAAGTAAAAAAACAGGGAATTCAAATAAGCGAAGCTTTTCTTTTTGGATCCCAGTTCAAGGGATCAGCCCATGAATGGAGCGATATTGACATCGCGGTTATTTGCCGTCCGTTCGCTGCGGATGAATCGGAACAGAATATGAGCCTATGGAAAATCGCCGTAAAGATCGATCCCCGCTTGGCTCCCATTTCCTTTTCTCCCGAAGATCTTGAAAAGGAATATATTCCTCTGATTCCGGAAATCAAAAAAGGGTTGGCGTTGATCCGCTTTGCGGCCTAATTTTAAGCATAAGTACCAGATCTTGAATTAACGGATTTTTATGAATATTTGTTTAACGGAAACAAAAACTTGGCTCCGCGGTGCTTTACTTCTTCACCAGCACAAAAGTGATTGTAATTCGATTTCCATTGCGAAGCAATGTCAGGG
>JBAXOR010000218.1:0-2868 GCA_037133155.1 Chrysiogenales bacterium
GATCCGCGGCTTGCAGGACGGCACCATTGACTGCATCGCCTCCGACCACGCCCCGCACACCCGCGATGACAAAGACAAGGAATTCGAGTTCGCTCCTTTCGGCGTCATCGGCCTGGAAAGCACTTTCTCGGTAATATACGACCGTTTGGTGCGCACGAAACTGTTGACTCTCAACCGCCTGGTCGAATTGCTTTCCACCAACCCGGCCCGCATCCTGGGGCTGAAAGACCGCGGCCATGTCAAACCCGGTTACCCGGCCGACCTGACCATCCTCAATCCCAAAAAGCGCTTCAAGATCGAAGAAAAGGATTTTAGCTCCAAGGCCAACAACTGCCCGTTTTTAGGCTGGGAAGGCCAGGGTGTGATTGCCTATACCATCGTTTCCGGCAATGTGGTCTACAGCAGGACCGGAAAATAAATTTATATTAAGTAATCCACCTACTCTTTTATTTTATTTATTTTTTTGTTGACAAAACAGCAAATCCACAGTATTATTTACGGTAGCAGGATTACTGATGAATAAAATAAAATCAGCAAAACTTAAAGAAATCGCCGATGTCAATGTAGGCTATCAAGCCAAAACAAGGATTCATGAAGATGCAAATGGGTCGCATTTTTTAGTCCAAGGTCGCGATATTGATCAATCGCTCCATTTAAAAGATCAAATTTTTATTCGTTTTAATCCTGAAATAAAAATCGAAAACTACCTATTAAATAAAGAAGATATCCTATTTCAAGCAAGAGGCACTGACAATTACGCTTGTCTTATTCACAAGGAAATCCCTAATACCGTCGCAGCCGGGTCCTTTTATATCATTCGAACCAATAAACCCGAAGTCCACCCCGCCTATCTCGTCTGGTGGTTGAACCTGCCCCATGTCCAAAAGTCTTTTCAGTCTTTTCGCAGCGGAACCCTTATATCATATGTTTCACTAAAGGTTTTGTCAGAAATAGAAATCCCCATTCCTTCATATTCCATTCAAACGAAAATTGCTCGAGTTTTTGAATTATGGAAAAAAGAAGAAAATTTAATAAAAATCATTCAAGACTCGAGAAAAACATTAATTCAAGCAGCTTGTCAAAAATCCGTAAAAAAATCAACCAAAGAAAATATAGATACTTCCAAAGGAGGTCAACAATGAGTTCCACCGTGTCTCAAAAAGAAATCAATGACGTGGTATGGCGTGCCTGTGATTCATTCCGTGGCTCCGTCGATCCGGCTGAATATAAAAATTACATCCTCACCATGCTTTTCATCAAGTATCTAAGCGATTTATGGAAAGACAAACATGAGGAATACACACAAAAATATAACGGGGATCAAGAACGCGTCGAACGGGCATTGGCCCGAGAACGATTCATTGTTCACCCCGAAGCCGATTTTGATTATCTATATAGCAAAAGAGAAGAATCCAATATTGGTGAAATCATCAACATCGCCTTGGAAAAAATCGAGGACGCGAACAAGGCCAAATTGGAAAACGTGTTCCGTAACATCGACTTCAACAGCGAAGCCGCCTTCGGCCAAACCAAGGAACGCAACCGGCGGTTAAAAAACCTGCTTGAGGACTTTCACGATGAACGACTGGATCTGCGCCCATCCCATTCCGAAAAACGCGATGTGATCGGCGACGTTTATGAATATATGATCGCCCGTTTTGCCGCCGGAGCGGGCAAGAAGGCAGGCGAATTTTATACTCCTCCCGAAGTTTCCACACTTCTGGCCAAACTGCTTGATCCCAAACCAGGCAATCGTATTTGCGACCCGACTTGTGGTTCGGGATCTCTCATGATTAAAGTCGGCCAAGAGGTCGGGAACAATAACTTCGCTTTGTATGGCCAGGAATCCAATGGCTCCACTTGGTCTCTATGTCGCATGAACATGTTCCTTCACGGTATGGATGTAGCCCGTATCGAATGGTGCGACACTATCAATAATCCGAAACTTATTGAAAGTGATAACCTGATGCGTTTTCATGTGGTTGTGGCCAATCCGCCATTTTCTCTAGACAAATGGGGCCATGAAAACGCAGATAAAGATCGTTTCAACCGTTTCTGGCGTGGCGTTCCGCCCAGGAGCCGCGGCGATTACGCTTTTATCAGTCACATGGTTGAAATTGCACTCAAGGGCGAAGGCCGGGTGGGAGTAATTGTACCCCATGGTGTTTTGTTTCGCGGCGGGACCGAAGGTATCATCAGGAAAAAATTCATTGAAGAAAATATTTTGGAAGCCGTTATAGGCCTTCCAGCCCAATTGTTCTACGGTACAGGAATCCCTGCGGCTATTTTAATCTTCAATCGCGCCAGAAAAACCTGGGACCAGGCTGAAACCCAGAGAGATAAGCATGTTCTGTTCATCGATGCCAGCCGGGAATATGATGATGGTAAAAAACAGAATCGCCTGCGCCCGCAGGACATTGAAAAGATCATTTCTACATACCGGGAATTCAAAGAAACCGAAAAGTATTCTCATCTTGCCCCCTTGGCTGAAATCGAAGAGGCCGAATTCAACCTGAACATCCCCCGCTATGTCGACACATTCGAAGAAGAGGAAGACATTGATATTGCCTCGGTCCAGAAGGATATCGAAAAAATCGAAGCGGAATTAGCCGAAACCCGAAAAGAAATAAAAAAATACCTGGAGGAGTTGGGACTGTGATCAATCACTCCATTACTCCTGATTCGGCAACTTGTAAGTATTCTTTACAAGTTCGCCCGATAGAATACAGCAAACATCCGGAAATTCCGGATAGTTCGCACAAAAAAAGTCAAAAAAAAGTTGACAAATTGCCGGCAAACGTTTATTATTACTTTAGAATACCCGCCGCGCCTCTGTTTCGCATGCGTACTTCGGCGGGTTTTTTTTTA
>JBAXOR010000219.1:0-2865 GCA_037133155.1 Chrysiogenales bacterium
AGCGAGCTTCCAAGCCGTCGACAATGATGCTGGCCCGCTGGCCGAGTTTCAGCGCGGCGATCTCCTTTTCCTCGATGAACACGTCAACAAACAGACTGGAGAGGTCCAGAATATCCGCCAGGGCCACCCCCGGAAAAACGGTCTCTCCGGGACTGATGAAGGTCTCCAGCACCACTCCCGAAGCCGGGGCACGCAGCAGCAAGTCCCGTTCGGCCAGAGCCAGCGCCTGGCGTTTGTTGGCGATCCGCGCTTTCTGGATCTGCAGCGCCTCCAGGGATTTGTCCAGCTCAAAGAGCGAAGTCCATGCGTCCTGCTGCTGCAAACGTGATTTTTCCAGCTGCTCACCGGAAATGGACTGGTTCTGCTTCAAGCGCTCAAAACGCTGCACCTGCTTCTGCCAGTAGCCAAGGTTGGCCTTGAGCAGTTGCCGCTTCTCCCGGATCCGGGTTTCGCTGTTGACGATCTCCTTTTCGCTTAAGGACAGTTCCTCAAGGCCGTTGCGGACCTTGTCGCCATTGATCTCGGCGATCAGCTCCCCTTTGTTCACGGCCTGGCCTTCCTGGATCAACAACCTGTCCAGGGTTCCCGCCGCCAGGGCCTTGACGCTGGCGATCTCGCCGTCGACCACGCCGGGGGCCCGGATCTCACCGTCATTTTTACCGCAGGAATAAAAAAACATTACCCATAGCAGGAGCGTTGCTATTTTTTTCATCATTCCTCCTCACATTTTCCGATCAGGGTGTCTATGTTGACATGGAGCATTTCCATCTGAGCGCGCAATTCTTCGCGGTTGGAAAGATATCTTTCCTGGCTGGTCATGGCCGCCAGCAGGTCGGTATGGTCAATCTGGTTTTCTTCATAAAGCTCTTCTTTCAGACGGATATCCTCGGCCGCATTGGCGGACAGGTTGTCCAGCAGGGCAAGCTTTTTCTCCAGGCTTTCTTTATACAGAAACAACTGACGCAAATTCTTTTCACTTTCACGAATGAAGTCGGCGCGCTGGTTTTCCAGTTTGCGCGCAGCGATGTCGGCCAGATTTTTGTCGCGGCCGCCCTTGTTCCAGTTAAAAACAGGCATGGTGACACTCAGCCCCCCCTGGACATAAAAGGCCCACTGGTCCTTGAAAAAATTCTGGCCCGGGCGGCCGTAATGCAGTTCGGCAAAAGCGCTGAGCTGTGGAAGGTAAGCCCCGGCGATCGATTTTTTCTGTATCTGGATGATGCGCGCCCTCTGCTCCAGCGATTTCAGCAATGGATGGCCGGCCAGGAAATAGTCGCGGGCCGAGTCGAATGCTTCATTTCTCGTCACAGGTTTGAAATCAATATCCTGCGGATCATAGCCGCAGAGGCTGTTGAAATGGACAGCCTCGGACGCAATCAATTGCTCAAGGTCAACCAGACTCAGTTTGATCTCATCGGCCCTGGTTCGCGTCTCCAGAAGGTCGGATTTTTTCACCAGCTCCTCGGCATACAGATTTTCCACTTTTTGCAAATGCAGGTTCAGGCTGGAGAGGAGAAATTTCAATGAATCCCGCTTGTTGCTGAACAGGAGATAATTGAAATAAGCAGACCTGACCTTTCCGGCCAATTCGATCTTTTTCAGCCGGGTCAGGTCCTTTTCCGCGGCTCCCCGGATCGCCTCCATCTTCACGGCGTTGTTCAGCAGACCGCCGCTGTAAAGCGGCTGGATCAATGACATTTTCAGATCGAAATTATCGTTTGGGGCCGAAAGGACAACCGTGCCCGGGGGGATGTCGGCGCTGATCGGAAAGGGGAAATCGGAGATCTTGACCTCCACCTTGTCCGAAGTGTACCGGTAGCTGCCGCTGGCATAGACTGAAAAATATTTCTGCCGCAGGGCAGTCAGTCCGGCAGTGACGGCAGCCTCTTCCTCCAGGCGTTGATTGTCAAGATTGTAACTGATCTCCCAGGCATGGGTTACCGCCTGCGACAAGGTTACCTTGGCCGGCAGAATAAAACCAGCCGCCAGCAAAATAAAAAATATTGTTTTTTTCATTTCAACATCCCCCGTTGCAAGACATTAACCACGCTGGCGATCCGCCGGTGGTAAAAATCCTCATCATTTTCGACTTGGATACCAGAAATGGCCTCAACCATTGGTTTGCCGATGAATGAGAAAATAGACAGGGCGACAATATTCATCATGAAATGCAGAGGGTCGGCTTCGGAAATCAGCCCCTGGCCATGCCAACGCTTGACCAACCCGAGAAGCGGCTGGGGCTTGAAAGACATTTTCTCGTGAATGATCTGGGCCATGGCGGCGGTGACGTTTTCCGGGTTATGAATCAGGTCAAAGACCATGATGCGCAGCAAATCGGGATGGCGGGCGATGAAGCGGATGTAGATTTCCGGAAATTTTTCCAGGAAAAGTTCAGGGGTCAATGATTGAGAAATAAAACTGCCGATTTCACCGAAAATCTCACTGAATACTCCCAGCAGAACCGTCCGGTAAAGATTATCTTTGGAGGAGAAATAATAAAAAAGCATGGCCTTGTTGATCGCTGCGCTGCCGGCAATGGCTTCCATGCGCGCCCCCGCATAGCCCCGGGCGGCAAACTCTTTCTGCGCCGCCAGCAGGATCCGTTCCCTGGTCTGCTGTTTATCTTTTTTCATTTAACCAACCAATTGGTTTAACCATGTAGTTAATATAACATCGATTTAGTTTTTTGTCAACATTTATTTTTGCAATTATTTCAGATGTACGGGCGAACCCTGCTGCGCAGGATAAGTACCTTAGAAAGCAAATTATCTTGTTTTTTTACAAGTTAATTTGCTTTAAGGCACTAATAATTATTCGCCCCTTGTATATTACTCTTTAGAAATATTTTAAATATTAAAATATTTC
>JBAXOR010000220.1:0-2865 GCA_037133155.1 Chrysiogenales bacterium
CGCTTATGCGAATTTTCTTGAAAACACAACCGGTTCGATTGAGGTCGGCAAGATGGCTGACCTGATTGTCCTTGATAAAAATCTGTTCAATGTGCCGGTTGATGAAATCAGCAAAGTGAAAGTCATTTTAACTTTCTTCGGAGGAAAAGAGGTTTTTTCAGATGGCATAATAAAAAATACAAATTTGTATATCTCCAACATCATAATGAAAAAAACAAAAGAAACTTCTGCATTTTCTGAAAAACAAGAGCGACAATTTCCAATAGATTTTATGCTACAAGAATGAAAGGCAGGCTTTTTTTTTAGCCTGACATATTATATAATACTACAAAGTCTGCAACGTATGCGGACGTTGAATGTCCGGGAGTATTGATTTATGATGTCAAAGAAAGAAGAGCCGTCGGTAGATAAGCCAGCGGTGCTGCTGACCGGGATCGCCGGATTCATCGGCTTTCATTGCGCCCGCCGGCTTCTGGCCGAGGGGCAGCGGATCATCGGTATCGATATTGTAAACGACTATTATGACGTGGAACTGAAATACGCCCGCTTGCGACAGCTTGGTTTTTCGGATGCCGATACGGACCGGCTGCGCCGGGAGCCAGGGGCCAGGCTGGAGTTGCCGAACCTTGTGTTTTACAAGGCCGACCTGCGGGACCGGGGGAAAATAGCCGAGATTTTCAATAATGAAAAACCGCAGTTGGTGGTTCATCTGGCCGCCCAGGCCGGGGTGCGTTATTCGCTGCAGAATCCCTGGGCATATATGGACAGCAACATCATCGGTTTCATGAACATCCTGGAAAACTGCCGCTGGCATCGGGTCCAGCATCTGGTTTACGCTTCCTCGTCTTCGGTTTACGGCAGCAACCAGACGCAGCCTCTTTCGGTCCAGCATAACGTCGATCACCCCCTTTCCCTTTACGCGGCCAGCAAAAAAGCCAATGAGCTGATGGCCCACAGTTATTCCCATCTCTTCCAGATTCCCACCACGGGCCTGCGTTTTTTCACGGTTTACGGGCCCTGGGGCCGCCCGGATATGGCCCTGTTTATTTTTACCGAAAAGATCAGGCGCGGCGAAGCCATCGAGGTTTTTAATTTCGGCAACATGGAAAGGGATTTTACCTATATTGATGATATTGTGGAAGGAGTGTGGCGCGTACTGAATAAGATTCCCCCAAGTGATGCCGCCTGGAACAGTAAAAAATCTGACCCAGCTACTTCATCCGCTCCTTACCTGTTATTCAATATCGGCAATCAACGACCGGTCAGTCTGCTCCATTTTATCGAATTGATAGAAAAAAACCTGGGCCTGAAAGCCGAGAAAATTCTCAGTCCCATGCAGCCCGGAGATGTGATCTCAACCTGCGCCGATATTTCCGAATTGTACCGCCACGTGGGCTACACGCCGGCCACGCCCATTGAGATTGGGATAAAACGCTTTAGCGAATGGTTTATAACCTATTATGGCGAAGAAAACAGGCGGTAAATAATGAGCAGCACATATATGCCAAAGGAGCAGCTATGAAATTCAGCAAAAACATTTTATGCGTCGGAGCCGGCTATGTAGGTGGTCCAACCATGGCGATTATCGCCCTGAAGTGCCCCGAATACAAGGTGACCGTGGTCGATATCAACGAGGAAAGGATCGGGCGCTGGAATTCCGATGATTTGCCCATCTATGAACCGGGCCTGCTCGACGCGGTCAAGGCAGCGCGCGGCAAGAATCTGTTTTTTTCCACCGCCATCCCGGAAGGCATCCGTGCCGCCGATATCATTTTTGTCTCGGTCAATACTCCGACCAAAACCTTCGGGCTCGGCGCCGGCATGGCTTCCGACCTGCAATATTGGGAAAAAACCGCCCATCAGATCGTCACCTATTCGGAAAAGTCCAAGATCATTGTTGAAAAGAGCACCCTGCCGGTGCGTACCGCCGAAGCCATGGAGCGGATACTTTCGGAAAATAAAAAAAATATTCATTTTGAAGTGGTTTCCAATCCCGAATTTTTGGCCGAGGGTTCGGCTGTGGATGATCTTCTCGAACCTAACCGCGTCCTGATCGGTTCGCAGCAGACCGAGTCGGGCTTTAAAGCGGCGCGTGAAATCGCGGCCATTTACGCCCATTGGGTCCCGATTGAAAAAATAATCACCACCAATTTGTGGTCGGCCGAACTTTCCAAGCTGGTGGCCAACGCTTTTTTGGCCCAGCGTATTTCTTCGATCAACGCCATTTCGGCCCTTTGCGAGAAAACCGATGCCGATGTGGCGGAAATCTCCTTTGCCGTCGGCAGCGACAAGCGGATTGGCTTCGAGTTTATCAACGCCAGTATCGGTTTTGGCGGTTCCTGCTTTAAAAAAGACATCCTCAACCTGGTATACATTTGCCGCAGTTATGGTTTGAACGAAGTGGCCGCTTACTGGGAAATGGTGGTCAAGATGAACGACTTCCAGCAGGAACGTTTTGTAAGAAAAATCATCAGGGAGATGTTCAATACCATCGTCGCCAAAAAAATCGTGCTGCTGGGATTCGCCTTCAAGGCCAATACCGGCGACACCCGGGAATCGCCGGGAATTTATGTGGCCAAAAAACTGCTTGAAGAGCGGGCCGCGCTGGTGATTTGCGATCCCCAGGCTTTGGAAAACGCCCGCAAAGACTTGGCCGGGCTGGGTGGCGATGTGGTCTATGAACCCGATCCCTACCGGGCGGCCAAGGCGGCCCAGGCTATCGCCGTCATCACCGAATGGGAGATTTTTAAAAAACTCGATTTTGAAAAAATTTTTACCGCCATGCAAAAACCGGCTTTTGTATTTGACGGCCGCAATATCCTTGACCATCACCGGCTATTTCAAATTGGTTTCAACGTTTTTCCC
>JBAXOR010000221.1:0-2860 GCA_037133155.1 Chrysiogenales bacterium
TTATCTTCCTCATGTTTCGTTCCTTTCTTTCTTTTTTCCATCCGCGTTATTTCTGGCATGCGTCCCGCGTTGTGCAGAATCAATTTCAGGACAGAGCGCGTCTGAATTACATGAGGAAAATTAAAATAGACCGATTAGGATAGTATGAGAGCCAAGTTAGAAGTTGGTTAGTTCCTCCTGACTGACCATGGCCATGCAAACGCGATAATTGCGGCCTTGACGCCACGCCCGGGAGGATTAGTATGGCTATGCAAGGTGTCTGAACAAAAGCAACTATCTCCTGGAAAAGCTGAAGCGGGAAATAGGCTGGAAACAAATTTAGAAACGTTATTTATAACCAAGCGGAAAGCTGATTAAAAACGCAGGGGCATTATGGAGAATAAAATTTCAGCCGACAAACTACTTTCTGAAATCAGGGAACTGATCCTTTCGGCCCGATCAACGGCGGCGCGCGGCGTAAATGCCGTGCAGGTGCTGGCCAGTTTTGAGATCGGCCGCAGGATCTTGGAGCACGAGCAAAAGGGTGAAAATCGGGCAGAATACGGAAAGGCTCTCTTAAAAGACCTGTCAAGCCGTCTTACCAAAGAATTTGGAAAAGGCTTTTCGCGGTCCAATCTTGAGTATATGCGCAAGTTTTATCTGATGTATGCGAATCGCGCAGACAAGATTTTGCAGATGTCGTCTGCGAAATCTGCCGTAACATTAAAATCCCAGATGCCATCTGGGAAATCCGAATCATTGCCAAAATCCCAGATGCTGTCTGGCAAATCAAGCAAGCCTGTATTCAGCTTGAGCTGGTCCCAATATGTCTTTCTTATCGCCATTAAAGACGACGACGCGCGGAGTTTTTACGAAATAGAAGCGGCGAACAATAACTGGACTTTACCAGAACTCACCCGGCAATTTAACTCCGGACTTTATGAGCGATTGGCATTGAGCCGTGATAAAGACGGGATTCGAAAACTGGCAAAAGAAGGTCAAATTATTTCCAAACCGCAGGATGTGCTTAAAGAGCCGTATGTGCTGGAATTTCTCGGGATTGATGAAAAGGTAAAATACTCGGAATCCGATTTGGAATCCGCCATTATTGATAAGATTGAGCAGTTTCTCCTGGAGCTTGGCAAGGGCTTTCTCTTCGAGGCGCGCCAGAAGCGGTTCACGTTTGACGAGGATCATTTCTTTGTGGACTTGGT
The DNA here is from genome assembly GCA_037133155.1 of Chrysiogenales bacterium. Taxonomy (GTDB): domain Bacteria; phylum Acidobacteriota; class Aminicenantia; order UBA2199; family UBA2199; genus UBA2199. Next base: position 1,194 of record JBAXOR010000221.1, read on the forward strand.
TTTCTATAATCGTTTGATCCGCTGTTACGTGCTGATTGACCTCAAAATCGGCAAACTCACCCATCAGGACATCGGCCAGATGCAGATGTATGTGAACTATTTCGACCGTTATGTAAAACAGAAAGATGAAGCCCCGACCATCGGTATAATCCTCTGCCGGAAAAAACATGATGCCCTGGTGGAAATCACCCTTCCCAAAGACGCAAATATTCACGCCCAGGAATACCAGCTTTACCTGCCGTCAAAGGAGGAATTGAGACGCAAACTCCTGGAGTGGATTGCAGAATAGAACAGACGGCCGATTTTATCCGGGCAGTAAAACAGCTTAAACGCCCATGTTCCAAGAGGAGGATATTGCACATATCGTCCGCAACTGGCGATTGAAACGATGCCGATGCCATCTGCGACACTTATGGCCGGCGTAGCTTTTACTTTTACCGCGGAAAACGAATTGTGAAAGTGCTTCCTTGTCCCAAAGCGCTCGTTACGCCGACCGTGCCGCGATGAGCAAGGGCAATATGTTTCACGATTGACAATCCAAGCCCCGTGCCACCCATCGCCCGGCTGCGGGCCTGGTCCACCCGATAGAAACGTTCGAAAATCCGGTCAAGATGTTTTTTCTCAATCCCCGGCCCCTGGTCGGCCACGCTGATTTCAACATCGCTCCCGTTGAGTTTGGCGCTCACGAGTACGTGCGCCCCCTCGCCGCTGTATTTGACCGCATTGTCAATTAAATTTCCAACGGCCTGTTCCAGCAGGGCGGCATTGATGGACGCTGTTAGGTCTTCCGGACAATCAACGGTTAAAATTATTTTCTTATGCTCCGCCTGTTCCGCAAAAGTATTTACCGCGCGCCGCAAAACGTCCGCTACCGGAGCCGGTTCAAGTTGAATCCGGTCGCGTTCGGCGTCAAACTCGATTTTAGAAAGGCTGAGCAGATCATTGATAATCGCTTCCAGCCTGTCCACGTGCCGGGCCATCATGGTCATAAATTTATTCCTTTCCTGGTCCGTAATGGAGGAAAAATCTGCCAGAGTCTCCACGCAACCCTTGAGCGCGGTGACAGGAGTTTTGAGCTCATGCGAAACATTGGCGACAAAATCGCGGCGAACGGTCTCAAGGCGTTTCAGCCGGGTAACATCATTAAGAACCACCAAGGCGCCGATATTCATGCCGGAAGCATCGGTCAAGACCGTGCCGTGCAGTTGAAGAAAATGATCCTCGTTGCCGTAAATAATAATTTCTCCGTCCAATACGCCTGATTGCGCAAGAGTGTTACTGAGGAATTTCTGCAAATCCGGATTTCTTATGATTTCCTGCATGCTGCGTCCATGCGCGTCTTCGTTCTTCAGTTCCAGCAAGCCTATGGCGGCTGGATTAAGATGCAAAATACGTTCATCCTTGTCAACGGCAATGACGCCTTCAACCATACTGTTGAAAACAGCCTTCTGCTCATTGCGTTGTTCCGTGATAATACGCACGCGCTCGCTTAACTGAGTTGCCATTTGATTAAGGGCGCGCGCAAGCGCTTTAGTTTCTTCATAACCTGATTCCGGAACACTCGCATTAAGTTCACCCTGCGCCAGTCTTTCGGCCATTTCCCGCATGTTCTCAAGCGGCCGGCTAATCTGTCTCAAAATTAACAGCGCAACGACTGCGAAAATGAC
>JBAXOR010000222.1:0-2790 GCA_037133155.1 Chrysiogenales bacterium
AGCCGTTGTTCATCGAGCATGTAACGGTAACCGAAACGGCCTTTATGGCAAAGATACCCGTTGTTATGGGAGTCGCCATTGAATCCGCTTACGGCAAAAGCGTCCCGGTTAAACACCTGATATTGCAACACGCAGCCGATAGAGCAGAAATGACAGACAGATAGATGTTTTTTGCCGGCCCAGGGTCCGGGTTTGACAAAAGGCCGGTTTTCGGCAATAGCCCCGGTAGGGCAAGCAGCAATACAATTCCCGCAGGAGATGCAATTGGTTTGCAGCAGCTTTTTTTCCATGGCCGGACGAACCACCGACTTGAAACCCCGGTATACAAAACCAAGGGCCGAAACCCGCAAAATTTCAGAACAGGTTCTGACACAGCGGCCGCAGGCGATGCATTTATTTGGATCCAAAGTAATGAAGGGATGGCCCTTGTCTATCGGGTATTTGCGTACTTCGCCGACGAATTTTTTCAAATCGATGCCGAAATTTTCGGCATGTTTGCGCAGATCGCATTCAAAATAAGCCGAACAGCCGCATTCGAGGCAACGGCTGGTTTCGGTTTTTGTTTGGCTGGCGCTGAATCCCAGTTCGACTTCTTCGAATGTTTTTATCCTCTCCCGGGCATTCAACTCGGGCATTTTTTCTTTGGCTATTTTGGCAAAATTCACGAATTCAACATCCGGAATTTCCCCAAAAACTTCTTTGCGGCTGATAAAGCCTTTGCTTTGGGCTGAAGCGCTCCCCGACCGGATGTAGTAGTCAATCGCGTTGGCCGCTATTTTGCCATGGGTGATGGCCGCAATGGCTACGGCCGGTCCGGTGGCCATGTCGCCCCCGGTAAAAACACCGGGCATGGTGGTGGCGAATGTCCCTTCATCAAAAACCAGGGTGTTGTACCGGGTTGATTTCAGCAACGGGTCTTTTTGCAGGCCGCACAGGTCCACATCCTGGCCGATCGCTGATATGACAAAATCACAGGGCAGCTGGTACTCGGAATTTGCTATCGGTACGGGGCTGCGGCGGCCGCTGGCATCGGCTTCGCCCAATTCCATGCGGATGCAAGTCAAAGTTTTGAGCCGGCCGTTTTCCTGGACCAATTCGGTCGGAGCCGAAAGGAGGATCAATTCAATTTCTTCTTCGAGGGCCGCGTCGATCTCCAGGTGATGGGCCGGCATCTCATTGCGGGTGCGGCGGTACAATATCGTCACTTTGTCTGCGCCGAGCCTCTTGGCGCTGCGGGCGGCGTCAAGGGCGGTGTTGCCGCCGCCGACTATGACAACCTTGCCGAATATCTTGGGTTTGTTTTGACTTTGGAGCTGCCAGAGAAAATCGATGCCGCCGATTACGCCGCTGATCTGGTCTTCGTTCGGCAGGCGCATGTCTTTTGCTTTTTGGGCGCCAAAGGCCAAATAAATAGCGTCAAACCCCTGTTCTTTTAAATTGCTAATCTCAAAATCTTTTCCCAGCCTGGAGTTGGTTTTAACGGTTACGCCAAGATCGGTGATCCAGTTGATTTCTTTATCCAGCAGTTCTTTGGGCAGCCGGTATTCGGGGATGCCATAGCGCAGCATGCCGCCCAGATGCGGAGCCTTGTCAAACAGGGTGACCGCGTAGCCCTTTAAAATCAAATAGTAGGCACAGGTCAATCCGGCCGGCCCGCCGCCGACCACCGCCACTTTCCTGCCGTTTTTTTCCGGAACCTGCGGAGTCCAGGGCTCGTCAATGTCAATGTCACTGGCATAGCGTTTCATATAATCGATGCCTACCGCTTCATCCACGCGGTTGCGGCGGCAAGCCACTTCGCATTCGCGTACGCACACCCGTCCGCAAACCAGAGGCAGGGGGTTGGTTTCCTTGATCAAGCGAATGGCCTCATGCGGTTTGCCCATGGCAATCAAGGCGATATAACCCTGAACATCAACCCCGGCCGGGCAGGTTTGCTGGCAGGGAGCCAGGCAATCGGCATAGTGATTCGACAGGATGAGTTCCAGGGCGGTTTTCCTGGCTGAGCGGATGCGTTCATTGTCGGTGTGAATGACCATTTTTGCGGCCACAGGACTCGAACATGAGGGAATCATCTTGTTGACGCCTTCGACTTCCACAATGCAAAGGTAACAGGAACCGTAGGGCGGAAGCTTGGGATCATGGCACAAAGTGGGAATGTCGGCCAGCTGATTTTCCCTGATCACTTCCAGGATGGTCTGGTCGGGACTGGCGCTGATTTCTTTTCCATCGATGGTCAGTTTTATTTTTTCCATGGCTGCTTTCCCCTTTAATCCTTGCTGATCGCTTTAAAGTTGCAGGTTTCGAAACACTTGCCACACTTGATGCAGAGAGCCTGGTCGATTTTGTGAATTTTCTTTTTCTCACCGCTGATAGCTACGGAAGGACAGACCCTGGCGCATAGCGTACAGCCGGTGCATTTATCTTCCACAATGGCAAAGGTCAAAAGTGGTGCGCAACTGTGGGACGGACATTTTTTGTCGCGAATATGGATTTCATATTCTTCGCGAAAATATTTCAGCGTGGTCAATACTGGGTTGGGAGCTGTCTGGCCAAGACCGCAAATAGTGTTGCTCTTGATTTTGGCAGCCAGGTCTTCGAGCAATTCAATATCACCGGCCTGGCCCCGGCCGTCGGTAATACGTTCCAGAATTTCCAGCATGCGCTTGGTGCCGATGCGGCAAAAGGTGCATTTGCCGCAACTTTCATCCTGGGTGAAACGCAGAAAAAACTTGGCCATTTCAACCATGCAGGTGGTTTCATCCAGGACCACCATGCCTCCGGAGCCCA
>JBAXOR010000223.1:0-2777 GCA_037133155.1 Chrysiogenales bacterium
GATCTGGCGGCCACTGCTTCAATGATGCAATACAAATATTTGCCTTCCTGGTCAACAATATTAGCCATTTATTTCTCCCATTCTTCATGATAAAAGTCTTCCGAGGCATCGAGTGATGCTATCCCCATGATGGGATTTTAAAGAACTTTTATTGAAATAGCAATAGGCGATTGTGAATTAAATCAAGTTTTTGGTTTTCAAGATTCATAATAGCCTCATGCAATTACATACTATAATAATTTTAAAAATTTCAACGTTATATTAAATTTTTAAAGCAAGCGCCTGATTGCTTTTTCGGGTTGGGCCGGGTCGAAACAGATGATTGCCAATTCGGGTCCATCGTGGGCCGCTGAAAATGCATGGGTACGGCCGATTTTTTCCTGCCAAAATCCCGTTATTCTGGCCGATTCATGGATATGACCATGCAGCGTGATTAAAGGCTGCCGCTTCTGGATGAAGCGCTGAATGGCGATGCTACCCACATGGACATCCAAAGGGACATGATCCACAAAGCGGTTGTCCAGGGCAGCGCGATCCAAATGAGTTTGATAGGGCGGCGCATGAAAAAGAAATATGGCTTGATCAAGAGCATCTCCGGCTCTGAGATTTTCAAGATTGTCCTGGATGGTATGGTCATGAATTTCATTTTCGCTGACAGAAGACGTCAAGCGACCGTCTTCGGGCGCCAAGGCCCCGGGGTCGAGAAAATGCGATACATCGTAGCGCTCCCAATCTTTTAAGGCGAAAGGCGTTGGCGGCACACAAGCGTATCCATAAATCTGGAAGTCCATGAAGGCTATTTTTCGGTTATGCATATACTTCCAGAGTTTTTCCTGCTCGTACTTCAGCACGGCGCTTTCTTCGCTGCGGGCATCATCATTGCCTAAAATAATAAAAAATTGCGGAAATTTATCGTTGAGAGCTGCCCGCAATTTCAATAATTCCAGAACCAGGAAATCGTCTATAAAGCTATTTTTAAAAGTATCTTTGCCCCCGAAACAGAGTGACCCAGATGGCAAGAGATCACCGCCAAAAAAAACCGCATTTGGAATGTCTTGGCAAATGGCAGAAAAAAGTTTTTGATAATGCTTAACCCGGCCATGCAAATCGCTGACAAAATAAAACGGATAATATCCCTTGGCCATCACGTAATTGTTTTTTCTGGTCTTAAAACAATGCCCTGGCTTTTGCGACCGTCGATCATTACTTTAAGCGGCTGCGCCAAACGGATATGTCTCAAGAAAGGAGTTTCATTTTTAGTCGGCTGTCCTTCAAGCCAAGGCCAATCAATGAAGCCATGGGTACTGTTCAAAGGAATGGTAAAATAACCGATACGCAGCGAAGTCATATTTTGAAAAAAATGGGACCCTTGGGACGGGTCGACATTCATGTTGGGTAAACTCACTTCGACCACCACTTTTACGCCGCTGATCTGGCTCCATTTGACGGGAATTCCCAACCAGGGGTCGGTACTGCCCCAGCGCCCTGGTCCGATCAGCAGATAGGGAGTATTGGCTGCGCGTAATTGGGAATTGAACTTGTCGACCTCATTCGCGATCTGCGGGCTTTTGGCGGCATCAAAAATATCCGGTTTTACAAACACAATATCCTGAATTGTCTGTGAAACGCCATTGCCCAAAACCTGGTCGCTATAGCATAAAGCAAATTCTTTGTTTGCTTCCGCCAAATCCACCTTGACCAGTTCATCGCTGACCACCAAGGGCCGTACCTGCAGAATACTGAAAACAGCAGGGAAAACATTGGATGCGTCAAGGTTAGCGGCGAACTCGATCTCAACCGGACAATCCATGGCCTCGCTGCTTAATTTAAGCAAACATTGCAGTATTTTAGCCAGAGGGAAAATATCGTTTTTCAGAATATGGGCAAAATTGATTATCCTAGGCCCTGAAAAACTGATGCCATCATAAACGGCATCGTTCTCGCGGGAATAGGTGGAAGCCAGATATTGTAAAACACCGTCCTTTTCGGCCCGTTCAAGTCCCTGTCTGATCAGGTATTGATCTTCCTCAAGAAAAGCGACCGATGCCGTGTGCTTCATGGCAATCGCATAGAAATCGTGCTGCGAAAAATTAAACATATCTTTGACATTGGTAAACTGCGGCAGAATCCCGGCAAAAGCCGGCGTGAAACGTAACGATACTCCCCCATCAACCACTGTTTTACCAAGGCCCAAGGCGACATTGACCACGCCATCTTCGGGTTTGGCCAGACCAGCCGGATAATAATTATAGGAACGGGCGACTCCCGAAAAATCGGGGTAAAAGCAGTCACGATAAAGGGTTCCGATAACAGGTTGGATGACTACCGCCATTTTCTCATCTTCAACGCGATGCGGGGTGCTGTTGATATAGGACTTGGCTTGCTTTAAAAAGGTAGAGGCGTAAACAAATTTTATGGCATTTACCAAATTGAGAAAACGGATATCATCGCCATATTGATCATTGGGAAGCATTTTAGTGGCATAAATTCCGGCAAAGGGCAGATAAAGTGAATCTTCGAGCAAGCTTGAAGAACGAACCGCCAAAGGGACACGAACGTTTCTGACAAAATCGCGCAAATCACCGACCATTTTTGCCGGCAAGCTGGCATTGATAAAACGATTGATAATATGATTGTCAGAATTGTTTTCTACGGCAAAGGCCAGCAGATCATTTTCTTTAATGAAATCATCAAACATATCGGTGCCAATGACCACTGTGCGGGGAATGGAAATCGTTATTTTTGGAAACTGGGCCTGGTCAAAATTAGTAGCCAAT
>JBAXOR010000224.1:0-2768 GCA_037133155.1 Chrysiogenales bacterium
TTCAGCTGGTCGAGGGTGTTTTTTTTCTTGGTCTGTTTGAATTTGGTTAATTCCTGGGCCGTGACCGCTTCACTTTTCAGACGCTCGATCTCTTTTTCCATCAGCTGCAGACATTCCACGGAAGTGCGGTCCTTGCTTGGCAGGGCGAAAAAAGCGATCAGGCACGGGTACTTGTTTCCCGGCCAACCGTTGAAGGCGCCAAGCATGGTGGCCACTTTCTCCTTTTTCACCAGCGTTTCCCACAGGCGCGACGAGCGGCCCTGGCCGATGATATTGGAAAGGGCTTCCAGCGCCAGGTCATCGCCATGATTTACCGAGGGGCGGTGATAGCCGAACAGTAAAATGGGCTGGGACTGGGCGACCACGGTGGCGCGCCTTTCCCCCCATTGCTCCGGTTCGACGGTGCGCAGGGGTTCGGGCTTGGGATCGCTGGGGATGCGGCCGAAGTAAAGCTCGGCCAAACGAAAAACCTCTTGGCTATCCACATCCCCGACAACGGCCGCGGTCAGGTTGGCGGGAGAATAGTATTTTTTGAAATAATCCTTGACATCCTGGTGGGTGATGCGCTTCAGGTCGGACATGTGGCCCACAACCGAGTGCTGGTATGGATGCGCCTTGAAGGCGGTGAAAATGAAATCCTCGAACAGTTTGCCGTTGGGCTGGGTTTCCACCCCCAGGCGCCGCTCTTCCATGATCACATCTCGCTCCTTGTAGAATTCACGGAAGATGGGGTTCAGAAAACGGTCCGAGGTGAGGGCCATCCAGAACTCCAGCCGGTTGGCCGGCAGGTAGTTGATGTACTGGGTGGCGTCGTTGCTGGTATAGGCGTTGATGCCGTTGTCCCCGTTCTGCATCATGATATCGAAATATTCGTTGTTGACGACAAATTCCTTGGCTTGTTTCTGCAGATCTTCGAACTTTTTTTTCAGATCAGTGATCAGGGCGGCATCGGGTTTCAGTTTCTGCTCCTCCTGGGTCAATTGCCCATAAGCCTGATCAAGGTCGGCCAGAACCTTGGCTTCGGCGGCATAGTCCCTGGTGCCCAGGGTTTTGCTGCCCTTGAAGGCCATATGTTCCAGCAAATGGGAAATGCCGGTGATGCCCTGGACCTCCTGGGCGCTGCCCACATCGGCATAGACATGGAACGAAACCAGCGGCACCTGGTGCTGCTCCATGACGATGAATTTCATGCCGTTTTTAAGCGTTTTTTCCGTCACCTGGCGCTTCATCTGCTCGAGCGTCTGGGCCTGGATCTGGCCCAGCAGGAGTAGCGAACCGATGGCACAGGCGCAAATACCCATCATTTGGCTTTTTCTCATGCTTTTTCTCCTAATAAAATAATGGGAAATAAAATTTCCTGAATTGAATTTTACGCGATTTGTGTCCAAATTTCAATAGCTGGACAGGTAAAAAAGCCAGCAGAAGTTTTTGCGTTGCTTTTTAACCATGCTATAATGAGTTGCCATGAACTATTTTATTGCCAACCTTTTCCGGGACTGGAAGTGGTGGGCGAAATTAGGCTTTGTCTTGGTCGTCACGCTGGATATCGTTGACATCCTCAGCGCCAGTTTTGCCGCGCCCGGATTTTTCAACTTGTGGATGGTCCGCATCACCATCATCGCCGGGTTTAGCGGCTTGCTGGCCTATTACTTTTATCAGCGCCGGCATGACAAAAAAAACCGGCAATTGGAAATTTTGCTCCCCGCTTTCATGGCCGAGCGGCGTGAATATTTTGAAACAATGGTTGCCGCTGACCCCAAGTTCCAGACTTTTTGCTTTGAATGCCTTCATTACGAGGCCGGGCGCAGATGTTGCAGCCTGCATCTGCACGACCGCGAAATCAAAATAAAGCTGCATTCCTTGGATGTTTTCAGCTACTGCCTTTACTGGAACTTGAGCGACCACCCGATCATGGGTCTTACAAAGAGTTTATTTCCTCCAAAGGGGGACAATAGACTTTTAAACTTTTAAAAGCTAATTTGCTACACTCACAGCTAAATAAAAATGGAGGTTTAAAATGAAGAAGAAAATATTAGCCGCGTTGAGCGCCATGTCCTTGCTGCTGATCCTGTCCTTGCCGGTCTATTCCGCTGACCAGGATTTTACCCTGGTGAACGCGACCGGGGTCACCATTGACGAAGTCTACGTATCGCCGGTTTCTACCAAAGATTGGCAGGAGGACGTCCTGGATACCGAGGTGCTGGAGGACGGTGAGGAAGTCGAGATCAGCTTTTCGCGCGAAGAGGAAGCGTGCGCATGGGACATTATGATCAAGGACACCGAAGGCAATGAGATCTATTGGGAAAACATTGATTTGTGCGAACATTCCGAAATCACCCTGCACGCCAAAGACGGCAAAGTCTGGGCGACATTCGAATAAAATAACCTCAAAGGAAATCCCCTGTCAAAATCCAATATAAAACCCCTAATCAAGAAAATGCCGCACAATATTGGTCTGACCTTGACTTTTTATTTTTTACCGCTTAGTATTGGCACATAATCCATTTTATTATTCAGGAGGAAAGACAAAATGAACACAATCGAGAGAAACAAAAAAAAGATCACGCTGGTCGTGCTGGTGACGTTCATCTGGCTCGCGTACCTTTCGAATGCACCGCTACGGGCCGCAACGGAAAATGAAAAAGCCTCGCCCATGGCCATCGAAAAGGCTTCCATGAACGATCCCTTGCTCAAGAAAAAGAGCATCCTGCCTATAGTCCTGATCGGTGTCGGTGTCCTCGCCGCCGCCGCGGCACTTTACTTCCTGG
>JBAXOR010000225.1:0-2758 GCA_037133155.1 Chrysiogenales bacterium
CCGTGGGCTGTTCGCTCCATTACTGGCCCGAGGCAGATACTCCGATTCCAACTCCCACCCCAACTCCGACTCCCACTCCTACGCCAGCTCCCACGCCCACACCCACGCCAACGCCAACGCCTACACCGACTCCTACGCCACCACCCCCGCCTCCGCTTACCAGCCTGGGCTCCACCTTCCAGGAGATAACCGGCGCCATGGAGGCACTGATAAAAAACTTCTAAGATAAAAATGGCAAGTATCCCAGGAATTGGGGCGACTACTCGTATACTGATGTCGGCTTGGATCCCGACGAATGGGCCAATGCGGTCAATGGCATCTATTACAGTCCGAGCGGGAGCCTGATAAAGTTCACCCCCCAAGAAGGTTATTCCTTTTACATGACCGGGGTCGACGGGAAGGAGCTTGTGCTGAAATCCACCACCAATTGGTCTATGTGGTATTCGCTTACGGAAAAGAAATGGTATTATCACAAGGTTGACAGCAAGAATGAAATAGATATTTCCACTCTCCGGGTGGAAAAAACGAAAATAAAATAAACAGAGCATCCTTATAGTCGAGCAATGAAAAATGGTCAGGGAGCAGGACCCATGAAAACCAAAGAAACACAGCAGTTGCTGAAACTGATTGGTGAATACTCACTGATGGTGGATACCGTGCCGATCCAGATGTGGTTCCTGTCCGATATCGAGACATACGGGCGGGTCAACCAGTAAACAGGCCGAAGCGGAACGTGAAAAGACCATCCTTGAACTCCAGAAAGCCATAGCCGAAATCAAGACATTAAAAGGCATTTTGCCCATCTGCGCCAATTGTAAAAAAATCAGGGATGATAAAGGTTTTTGGGAGCAGGTCGAAGCCTATGTATCCAAACACACCGAGGCCCATTTCTCTTCCGGTATTTGCCCTGAATGCATAAAAATTCTATCCTGAATACCAAAAAAGATAAAAGAAACCGGCTTGAATAAATTGGGATGTTCCGACAAAACGCTGCACCGTAAGAGCGAGTGCATAGCAGAGTATGAAATATTTATTTATTGACTTTTTAATTGCAACTAATTATTATTCAAAAATGGATAGAAAAAATATTCCTGGCGGAGAGCGGTCGGGATGGGCGATTCGTTTTTTTGAATTACTGGATAACCGCTTCCGGAAATCCTTTTTACTTTTCCTGATGTGGTTCATGCTATTCTCTTTATCAGCCGGAGCGGTGGCGCAGCCGATTTTCGTCATCATTCACCAGCCGCCTGGTTTTTTTGAGCGTGGGAAGGCCTTGGTACTTAAAGTATCTGCCCCGCAGGATCCCGAATGGCTGACCGTTTTCTGGCGAGGCGCTGGCGGCGAAGACTTTTTTGCCCAGCCCTTTGCTCCCGGCAGCGACGGGATCCAGGAAGCCCGTATCGACACCTCCCAGATCACTTCCGACCGGATCGAATACTACTTGGTCTGTAAGTTCAACGGACAGATCAAATACCTTCCGGAGCTGATACCGGATAACCTGTTCACCATAGTCGCCAGCGGCCCGGCAGCGGAACCGGTAACGCCTGTTTCTCCTGCATCGACAGCCATGCCGACCCCTCAGCCATTTCCGCTTCAACTGGACGCCAGCATTGAAACCCGGTTCAACGACAATGCGGGAGCCGGGAGCAGCGTTGATCCTGCCCACACCGAAAACCTGCGCCTGAACTATCGTTTGCGGAAAAGCAATTTCAACCTGGAGCTGCAGAGTCGGGCAAGTTACTCCAACCTGTTGGCCAGCGGCCAGACCGCCTTTGACCTCCCCGATATGCGCTTGTCTGTATCATCAAAAGTCCATGCCTTGCGCCTCGGGGATATCGCTCCCAGCGAGTCTGAACTGACCATCAGCGGCATGGGCCGGCGGGGCCTGGAATATGTCTTTGATGACCAGCACTTCTATGTTCACCTGTTCACCGGCAGCACCCAGCAACTGCGCGGATTCAAAGGACTCGGCATTCCCCAGGCGGCAGCCTCGCTGTACGGAGGTGCAGCCGGGTTCACCCTCTTGCACGGGCTCAGCCTGAAAACCATCTACAACACGGGTGAAGACGACCCCGCGCTGGGAGGCAATATCGGCACCGCCCAGTTTTACAATCAAAAGAGAAAAGGCAGTGTGCTGGCCTTCACCGGCCAATTGCAATTGTGGAAAGAGCGACTGACCCTGACCTCTGAATATGCCAAAAGCCGCTATGACTCTGACACCGCCGATACGACTAGTGAAATCTCCGGCACAGCTCTCCGCGTGGGGGGAACGTTGAGACTTGGATCTCTCGACCTCCGGGCCGGCTATAAGGACATCGGCGCCGATTTTAACTCCATCGCCCAGCCCTTTTTCCTGAACGACCGCAAGGGGTTCGATGCCGCAGCCGGGATCACCGTAAAAACGTTGCGGCTGAGCGGAGCCCTGGCCCTGGAGAAGACCAATGCCGACGACGATCCGGCCCGGATAGCCGCCAGGGATTTTCGTCGCCAGCTCGACCTGTCCTGGCAGTTTGCCGCCACTTCAAGCCTGCGCCTGGGCTATAGCGCCAGCCGCCAGGATGCGCGGCTGAACAACAACCCCGTGCTACAGGGCAACCTGAACCGGGCCGGGGTCTCGGCCGGACTGTCCCTGGGGTTTTCTCCATCGTTCCGGATCGGTGTTGACGGCCGCAACGACGAACTGCGCAGCGCTGACAACCCCTTACTTGAAGGAAAATCCACTGGAGTGAACCTCAATGCATCCTGGCAGGTAGCGGAC
>JBAXOR010000226.1:0-2757 GCA_037133155.1 Chrysiogenales bacterium
TGATTTCTATTTATACTGAAAATATTTTTCGGCAAGTAATTTTTCAAAACAGGCATGCTTACTGTCTTTCTCTGACAGCTTGATCTGTGATTTATCAAGTAACCAGTCAATTTTTAAAAATGGATCATCATAGCTTATACCCGATTCATGGGTCGGAGAATAATAATTATCGCATTTATAGGAAAAGATCGCTTCTGCGCTCAAAACAATATAGCCATGAGCAAATCCCGGCGGAATCCACATTTGCTTTTTGTTTTCACTGTTTAATTTTCTGGCTACATGTTTCCCGTACCAGGGTGAGCCGCAACGAATATCCACCGCGACATCCAGCACTTCCCCTTTTATCACTTTTACTAATTTTCCCTGACTCAAGGGTGGCTTTTGAAAATGCAGGCCCCTTAAAACACCATAGGTTGAGGAAGACTCATTATCCTGAACAAAACGCACAGCCCCAATTTCTTTTTCAAAAGTTTCCTGCCTATAAGATTCAAAAAAATAGCCCCTGCTGTCACCGATAACCCGGGGTTCAATAATTTTTACATCAGGAATTTCACTGGCCATGATTTTCATAATTACCCTTCATTTTCTGACCCCGAGCCTTTCCAAATTATATTTTTTTTCCTGGATCGCCTGCCACCAGGTTTGGTTGGCAATGTACCATTTGATTGTCTTTTCCAAACCCGAATGATAACTATGGCTTGGTTTCCAGCCCAACTCACTTTTAATCTTGGAAAAATCTATGGCATAACGATAATCATGGCCCGGTCGATCGCTGACATAAGTGATCAAGTCCTGATACGATTTACCATTGGCCCTGGGTTTGATGTCATCCATAATGGCGCAGATATTTGTAACCACATCGATATTTTTAATTTCGTTGCCGCCGCCGACATTGTATGATTCGCCAATTTTGCCCATATTTAAAACTTGCCACAAGGCATTACAGTGATCAGCAACATAAAGCCAATCACGGATATTGGCTCCCTGTCCATAAACGGGCAGAGGCTTTTCATACAGGCAGTTGATAATGATCAGCGGAATCAATTTTTCGGGAAATTGATAAGGGCCGTAGTTGTTCGAACAATTGGTCAGTAAAACCGGCAGATTGAACGTTTTATGCCAGGCATTCAGCAGATGATCGGAAGCCGCTTTTGAAGCGGCATAAGGTGAATTGGGATGGTAAGGGGTTGTCTCGGTGAATAGCCCGGTTTCAGTCAAAGCTCCGAAAACTTCATCAGTAGAGATATGCAAAAACCTGAATTGATCTTTTTCTTTATCATTGAGGGTTTTCCAATAACTCAAGGCTTCTTCCAAAATGGCAGTGGTTCCTTTTACGTTGGTATCAATGAAAATCATCGGCGCGTCAATTGACCTGTCTACATGGCTCTCGGCGGCAAAATTAATAATGGCTTGCGGTTTAAACCGCGCCAACGTGTCTTTTAACAGCTGCCGGTCGCCGATATCGCCCTTAATGAAGAAGTATCTTTGTCCATCCCATTTTCCCTTGATTTCTTTCAGATTATCTTCGTTCCCGGCATAGGTCAAATTGTCATAATTGACAACCCGACCCAAAAATTCGCTGCTGTCAAACAAATAATGAATAAAATTGCTGCCGATAAAACCGGCGCCGCCGGTCACAAGTAATGTATTTTTTTGCATGTTATTTACATGGAAATATACAGCAGCGAATGAGTAAAGTCAATTTGCCCTTCTCTCATTTTCTTGACAGGGAACGCTAATTGCTCTACATTAATCTATAATCATGGACACTAAAAAGACAAGCAAACATACCTGGCTGCGCATCGGCGCCGCGGTGTTGGCCCTGATATTACTGGGCGGGCTGCTGTTCTGGCTGACCCTGCCCGACGTTACCTGGCTGAAAAAAGAGAACCCGCAGGAAACGGCGATGATGAAATTCCGGGCCGAACAAGCCCGGCAGAAAGGGAGCAAAGCGCACCGGTTTTGGAAACGCGTGTCCCTTTCCCGCATCTCCCCGTATCTCATCCAGGCGGTGCTGATTGCCGAAGACGACAAGTTTTTTGAACACGAGGGGTTCGACTGGGCTTCCATGCGCAAGGCACTGGGAACCAACATCGAAAAGAAACGCGGCCGGCGCGGCGGTTCGACCATCACCCAGCAGCTGGCCAAGAACCTTTTTCTGAACCCCGAACAAAGCATCTGGCGCAAGCTGCGCGAAGCAGCCATCGCCATGGCGCTGGAAAGGGAACTGAGCAAGAAACGCATCCTGGAGCTTTATCTGAACCTGATCGAATGGGGTAACTCCATATACGGCGCCGAAGCCGCAGCGCAAATTTATTTCCGATGCCCGGCCGCGTCCCTTTCCCTTTCCCAGGCCATTCGCCTGGCTTCGGTTCTGCCCAATCCGCACCGTTTTTCCACTACCGACAGCGGCAACCGGCGTATGAACCGCAAACGGAAAATCATCGCCGGACGCATGCTGCGCCGGCACTGGATCGAACCGGAGACCTACGCCCAGGCGCTGGCGGAGATGGGGCTTTAATTCAAGGCAGAAAGAACTCGGTTTACGGCAGACGGCGAACGGTTTACGGTAAGAATCAAATCCCAAGCACCAAATCACAAACAAGCACTAAAATCCAATGACCTAATGACCCAAACAAAGAAAAAAGCGCTTTGAAGGCTTTTGTTTTGGACAATGGAATTTGGAGGTTGGAACTTACTTTGAATTTATCGCTTGGTTATTGGTGCTCTGTATTTCGTTCCCGTCCGCCGTCAACT
>JBAXOR010000227.1:0-2730 GCA_037133155.1 Chrysiogenales bacterium
CGAAAGCCGAAGTGTCGAAGCCTAAAAGCCGCCAGCCTTACAGCCGTTTGACCTTGGTTCTCAATAGCACGACCCGTGCCATGGGCAGTCAGATCGGCCGCTCCATTATCCGCGGCATTTTGGGCTAGATTTTCGGCGGCTGCCGCTGAGTGGTAAGTATAAGAATTAAGATACGGAAAACTATTAATGAGTGTTTATTAATAAGCAATTTCCTATTTTAACAAATTTGGTATAAAATCAAAAAATAAATAATCGATAGGAGGTAATCAAATGCCGGACAAAGGCACGACAAAAAAATTAACCAGGGTAGAAGGCGGAGAAGCTCAAGCAGCCTCTGTGGAAAAGGAAACAAAAGCCTTTGTGGCCAGTGACGAAAGCAAGGGCAGGGCAAAAAGCCTGCGCCTGTTCGCCATCATTTACTGGAACGTGGCCATCGGTCTTGAAGTCGGGGCGATTCTACTGCTCAGGAAGCCGCCGGTCAGCACGACCTGGCTCATCGTCCTGATCGTGGCCGATTTGATTTTTGCCGTGATCGGCTCGCTGTTGTGGAAAAAATCCAACCGGTTGGATCCCGCTTCGGAAAAGGACACGATCAAGTTTTTCATCCAGAACCAGTTGGGCGCCATTATCAGTGTGATCGCTTTCTTACCCCTCGTTATCCTTATCTTCACCAACAAGGATATGAAAGGGAAGCAAAAAGGCATTGTCGGCGCCATCGCCGTGGTTGCCTTGCTGATTGCCGGTGCCACGGGCATCGATTTCAATCCGCCCTCCTAGGAACAGTACGCTACGCAGACGGCGCAAGTAGAGTCGCTGACGGGCCAGAACAATGTTTTTTGGACGAAATCGGGACAGCGTTATCACCTGTATTCAGATTGCTACCGAATCAACTCCAATAGAACGGATGAAATTTTCAGTGGTACCGTTGCAAAGGCAAGGGAATTGAAGAATATTAGCCAACTTTGCAGCACCTGCGAAGATAGAGTAAAAAAAGAAAAGGGCTTGCCTGCCGAAACAACAACCGAAGTTGAAGGAGCTAAAAAATAAATAACTTAAGCGGTCCTATTTTTGCAATTCTGAATACTTGCGGATTTTCTATTTGACTGTGCCTTGTTATTATGTTAATATTTTTTTTAATTAATTCCGGAAAAGACACAGGAATTCCCAAGTCCGGTTTGTCAAGTTTTGTCATCCTGCCCTTTTCCCAAAACAAAGGAGTAAAATCGTGAACATCAAAAAAGCGACCATTGACGGCAATACCGCTGCGGTCCACGTGGCCTATGCTTTCAGCGACGTGGCGGCTATTTATCCCATCACCCCTTCCTCGAACATGGGTGAGATGGCTGATTCCTGGGCGGCCAACGGCCGAAAAAATATCTTCGGCCAGGAAGTTGACGTGGTCGAACTGCAGTCGGAAGGTGGAGCGTCCGGCGCCGTGCACGGAGCCCTTTCGGCCGGATCGCTGACCACCACCTTCACCGCTTCCCAGGGGCTTTTGCTGATGATTCCCAATATGCATAAAATCGCCGGCGAAATGCTGCCCACGGTGTTCCATGTGTCGGCCCGTTCGCTGGCCTGCCAGGCGCTGTCAATTTTTGGCGACCATTCCGATGTCATGTCGGTGCGCAATACCGGCTTCGCCCTGGTTGCCGCCGCGTCGGTCCAGGAAACCATGGATTTGGCCCTGGTCTCGCATCTTGCCACCTTGGAATCGTGGGTCCCCTTCCTTAATTTTTTTGATGGTTTCCGCACTTCGCATGAAATTCAGAAAGTGGAAATGATCGACTACGAAACCATGGCCGGCCTGCTGGACATGAAGCTGGTGGAGAATTTCCGCAGCCGCGCCCTGACCCCCGACCATCCGGTGCTGAAAGTCGGTCAGCAGACCCCCGATGTCTACTTTCAGGGCCGCGAAACCGTGAACCTGTATTATGATAAAGTCCCCGGCATCGTGCAGAAAACCATGGACATCGTGGCTGAAAAAACGGGCCGCCACTATCAGTTGTTTGACTACGTCGGCCATGCCCAGGCGGAAAAGATCATCATCGCCATGGGTTCGGCTTGCGAAACCATCGAAGAGACCGTGGAATATCTGAACAAAAAAGGCGCCAAATTGGGGTTGATCAAGGTCCGCCTCTATCGGCCCTTCTCCCTGGAAGCACTGGCCAAGGCCTTGCCCGCCTCAGTGAAGAAGATCGCGGTCCTGGACCGTACCAAGGAGCCTGGTGCATTGGGCGAGCCCCTGTACATGGACGTAGCCACCGCTCTGGCCGACAAAGGCCTGACCATCATCGGCGGTCGCTACGGTCTCAGTTCCAAGGAGTTTACTCCGGCCATGGTCAAGGCGGTCTTTGATCACCTGGACGGCGCCTGTTTTCACAATTTCACTGTGGGCATCAATGATGATGTTTCCAAGCGCTCGTTGGTGGTCCCGGAAGACCTGTCCATAGAGAAAAGTGATACCATCAGCTGTATTTTCTGGGGCCTGGGGTCGGACGGCACCGTCGGTGCCAACAAGAATTCGATCAAGATCATCGGCGATCATACGGAAATGTACGCGCAAGGATATTTTTCCTACGATTCGAAAAAATCGGGCGGCATAACCATTTCCTATCTGCGTTTCGGCAAAAGTCCCATCCGCGCCCCCTACTTGTCCACTTCGGCCGATTTTGTCGCCCTGCACAACCCGGCTTACATCGGCCGCTATGACGTACTCAAGGGGATCAGGGA
>JBAXOR010000228.1:0-2715 GCA_037133155.1 Chrysiogenales bacterium
AGTCGCGAATGCCAGGTGGGTTGACAAGCGCGCCTGAAAAATGTTAAAATCTGTACGCGGAGGAAGCATGAAAAAAAACATTCATCCCAAATATATGGAATGCACCGTGATTTGCGCTTGCGGAAATACTTTCAAGACCCGTTCCACCACAGCCAAGATTGAAGTGGAGATCTGCGCGGCGTGCCATCCGTTTTTTACCGGCAAGCAGAAATATATTGATACCGAAGGCAGAATAGAGAAATTCAAGAAAAAGTATGGATACAAGGAACAGTGAAAAAATATTTTCCTATCTTGAAAATATCCATACCCGCTTTGAACAGATCAGTTCTGATCTGAGTTTAAGCGAAACCGTTCACCAGCAAAAAAAATTCCGCGAGCTTTCCAGGGAATTGTTTGCGCTCAAGCCCCTGGAAGGAAAATACCAGCAGTTTAAAAAAATCATGCTGCGTTTGAGCGACGCTGAAAGCATGGTGGACGCGGCTGAAGAAAAGGAAATGAAAGATCTGGTCCAGGAAGAATTGGCAGTTCTGAACGGGGAAAAAACGGCATTGATTGGGGAAGTCGAGATCCTCATGGTTTCGGACCGCACTGAAGACAACCGCAATGCTTTTCTGGAGATCCGGGCCGGCGCCGGGGGTGATGAAGCATCACTTTTTGCTAGCGACCTGCTGCGCATGTACACCCGGGTGGCGGAAAGAAAAAAATGGCAGGCCGAGATCATTTCCACCACAATTTCAGGGGTAGGTGGTATCAAGGAAGTCATCCTCTACGTCAAAGGTACCGAAGTGAACAAGTTCCTGAAATTCGAAAGCGGCGTGCACCGCGTGCAGCGCGTGCCTTCGACCGAAGCCAGCGGCCGCATCCACACCTCGACCGTAACCGTGGCCGTGCTGCCTGAGGTTGAAGATGTGGAAGTGGATTTCAACCCCAAAGATATCCGCATCGACACCTACGCGGCTTCAGGACCGGGTGGACAGCATGTAAACAAGACCGAATCGGCCATTCGCGTCACCCATTTCCCGACTGGCATCGTGGTCACCTGCCAGGACGAAAAATCCCAGCACAAAAACAAGGAAAAAGCCCTCAAGGTCATGAAAGCCCGGCTGTTCGAGCATGAAAAAAACAAGCAGAACGAAAGTATCGCTTTGACCCGAAAATCACAGGTGGGATCGGGCGAGCGCTCGGAAAAAATCCGCACCTACAATTTCCCCCAAAGCCGCGTGACCGACCACCGCGTCAACGGACGCAATTTCAATGTTGGTTCCATTATTGACGGCGACCTGGATGACCTGGTGGCTGAATTGAGCGAAAACCATGTCCGCGCATTGATCGAGCAAAAAATCAAGAGCATGATCGCCTAGTGCTTTATTCGGAACTTTTTGCCGCCCACCTTGAACAATTAAAAAAGGGTGAATTGTCCAACGCGGTCGAGGCCTTGATCGAAAAGGCCTTCGCCATCAGCCGCACCCAATTCTGGATAAAAAAAAACCAGCCCGTCCGCGATGCCGGCGGCTTAAGAAAATTCCGGCGTTATTTCGGGCGGCTGCTCGCCAATGAGCCTTTGGCTTATATTTTAAAGGAAAAGGAATTTTTTGGCGAAAAATTTATTGTGAATCCCGCTGTTTTGATTCCGCGTCCCGAAACCGAATTGTTGGTTGAAAAAGCTCTCGCTATCCTTGGCAAAGAACCGGCTCGGATACTGGATATCGGAGCCGGCAGCGGTAATATTTCCATCGTTCTGGCGTTAAAATCGTGTTCAACGGTCACAGCTTTAGAAAAAAGCAAACGAGCGTTAACGGTTTTAAAAAAAAATATAGCTCATTACGACCTACGAGAAAAAGTTGTGGTGCTGAGCGGCGATTTATTCCCTAAAAAGCCCGTTTTGTTTGACATGATTGTATCCAACCCGCCGTATCTTTCCACAAGGGATTGGCAAAATGCTCCTCCCGGCATCAATCTTTTTGAACCCAAGCCAGCGCTGCTGGCCGGTCGGGCAGGGACAGAAGCACTGGAAAAAATCATCGCCAATGTTCCCCGTTATTTAAAACCCGGCGGCCATCTGCTGCTCGAAATCGGCCAGGGGCAGCGCCGTGCAGTACAACATTTTTTGGCGGCGGCTGATTTGCGTGAATTGGAATGTCTCCGGGATTACCAGGGCATTGAGCGGGTGGTTGTAGCTTGCCGATGAAGGCTCTTTTTGTCAATCCCTATATTTATGATTTCAGCGCCTATGATCTGTGGCTCAGGCCGCTTGGGCTTTATTACCTGGCGGCAACGGTTCGGCGCTACAGTGATGTTGAAATATTTTGGCTTGATGCCCTGGACCGCTTTCAGGACGGTTTGGAAATTCACGGCCGCGAAGACGGTCGGGGAAAGTACTGTCGTGAGTTTGTAGAAAAACCGGCAATTTATCGGCCGCTGCCGCGCAATTACTCCCGTTATGGCATACCTTTGGAGCTCTTTCAAAGCAAAATCGATGCCTTGCCTGAAATCAATGTAATTCTGGCCACTTCATTAATGACTTACTGGGTAGAGGGTTTGCAATTTACACTGCGGCTGTTGAAAAAAAGATTTCCCCGGGCCAAAGTGATTCTGGGCGGTGTTTTGCCCACTCTGGCGCCTGTTGCCGCTAAAAAATTATCCCTGGCCGATATTTATGTCCAGGGCTATGGCGAAGGCGCAATTTTGCGCATCCTTGGTGCTTTGGGAGCCAAG
>JBAXOR010000229.1:0-2714 GCA_037133155.1 Chrysiogenales bacterium
ACAATTTTTATCGGTGGTAGGCGGTGAGCCTTTGCTAACCCAAACTTACAAGCGACTGCAAAAATTCATCAATAAAAAAAATATCTTCATCATTGCCGATGGCAAATATCTGAGAAATGTTCGGGAATGTTTGCCGGGATTTTCCAATGCCAACTTTATCAGCGAACCGGCTCCGCGCAACACGGCGCCAGCATTGATTCAAGCCAACATTTTTCTCTCTCGCATCAATCCCCAAGCCAACTTGCTGGTGGTTCCCGCCGACCATTTCATCCCCAACGAGCAGATTTTCGCCAGGCAAATGACCGCCGCACTTGATTACACCCAGAACCGCTACGTCATTACGGCAGGCATCAAACCCAGCGAGCCCCATACAGGTTACGGCTACATCCAGTTTGCGGAAAAAAAGGCTGCAAAAATAAATTGCGGCGATTTTCACGACGTTATTCAATTTAAAGAGAAACCCGACAGGAAAACCGCGCTCCATTACATAAAAAAGGGTAATTACTTTTGGAATTCGGGTATGTTTGTATATAAATTGGCTTATTTCAAAGAATTTTTCAAGCAATATGCGCCCTACTATTACCAACAATATGAAGCGTTGGAACAGGTGGGTAAAAATAATGTGAATTTTGCAAAGGTTTATAAAGCCATCAGACCCGAATCGATTGATTATGCCTTGATGGAAAAGCTAAAGGAAACAGTTATGTTCAAAGCTGATTTTTCCTGGAATGATGTCGGTTCATGGTCATCGGTATATGAAATGAATAAAAAAGATAAACAAAAAAATGTTTGCCGCGGCCGGATCATTGCCATTGACACCAAAAATTCACTGCTTTTTTCAGATCAAAGCAAACCGCTGGCGGTTATTGGCTTGGACCAGGTGGCGGTGATCAACACCGCAAACGGGATATTGGTAACGCCCATCAGTCAATTGCAGCAAGTCAAGCAAGTCATTCAAATTCTAATAACAGACAAAAAATAGTTTTAAATTCAGTCAATTTCTAAAAAAACAGAAAGAACGGCAGCAGAATAAAAAATAGAATAATTCCTTTTTCCCAAGCCGAGATATTATTTTTTTTCCAATGCCATAGACCGAAGGCGGCGCAAAAGACAAAAATAATAACCATAACCGTTGCCGTCATTTTTACCAGGCCATCAGAAATTTCCCAATCAGTAAACTTAAAAAAACAGTCAAAGGGAATGGTTACAAACATTTTCCGGTAATCAAAAAGAAAAAACATTTCCACGTAATAAAATAATGCCATAAGCAAAACCGAACCATAACGAATGGCAAAAAAAACAATCATCAATAAGGGCAGATAGAAATAGATTAAATAGGGGATTTTCAGGTAGCGGGATTTTTCCAATGCATTAACTATCAGGGAAACCACTAACGGTTTCCCTGAAGTTGGCCTGGAATAGATGGATTTTTTTGTTAGAAAACTAAGCCAAAGCGCTCCACCAAAGGAATCCCCAAAGCATTTGAGTGACATTTTGTCATCATGTTGAGTTAAAAAAACCGAACCTGGCAAAAAAGAAACCCGGCTGAACCCGGCCGGAACGTCCATGACAATCGGGCCGAGATCAATAAAATTCATTTCATTCTTATTCCAAATAGCAAAAATTGCCGGATGTAAAAAATCAAAAAAGCCGAATATCCTTGTTAGCTGAGAAGAATTTTTAAAATAGCGAATCGCGGCAATTTCCTTTTGGTTAAATAATGAGAAGCCAAGGAATGAATAGGCTGGAGATTTAAAAACAGGCCCTTGGGCCAGTTCCAGTCTAATTACCGTCCATTGTAAAAATAAATTTAGAAAATGCGCAGCCAGCAAAAACGCAACCAACAACAGGATGAAAAATATCCTCGATCGGGTTTGCCGCGGCTTTCGCCTTTCATAAAGCGAAGCCGTTGGGGAGGCGTTTTCCTTCCCGGTTGCACGAGCGAAAAGAGTTTTGGTCAAATGCCCAGTAGGCCTTTTTTAAATCCTTCTCCAGGCCCAGGCTTCTTGCCGATCCAGCAGGAAAAAAGGGCGTCGGCGAAAACCTTGTCGCCCAATGTCTCCTTGATTTTTCCCTTGACCTTCACTTCAGTTCCTTTTCCGGGACGATAGGTAAAAACCAGTTTGTCGCCCTCTTTTAAATCTTCCATCAGGGTCGCCAAAGTATCAAACTGCTTTTTCAATTCCGGAGAATGGTTGGGGGTATTGGCTTGCAAACCATCATACCAGGCCTCGGTGATTTTGCCGGCATCCACGCTGCGCAAAAAATGCATGACCGTGCAGCGGGTTTGGTCGGCAGCCAGGATCGCTTCGCTGTTTTTTTCCCTGGCCGGCAAATAGAGCCCAGCCACATACACTTTGAATATGACTTTTTTGCGCAAAGCCATACCGTTGAGGACCAAGGTTTGGCCATCAATGTCCAGACTGTCCGGAAGAATGATTCCCGCCAGAGTCCCGGCCAACACGGGTACCACAAACAAAAAAACCAATGCCAAACCAATCAAGCCATGACGTGTCATTTTGCCTCCTCTTATCAATTACAACCAATAGTAATACGCGGTAATTGTTTTGTCAAAAAAAGCCATGCAAATTCCTGAACCCAGCAATTTCTTAACCCCGCTCAAGGTGATATAATTGATTTTTAGGGAGACTAAAATGAATCAGGAACAGTTTACCTTGAAAGCCAATCAGGCCATTCGAGACAGTCTGCAATTA
>JBAXOR010000230.1:0-2713 GCA_037133155.1 Chrysiogenales bacterium
TTCCAGGCCACGTCCGATCGGCTCATGTCCGGCATCCGGACCTTGGTGTTTAGCTGGGTGGGGGGATTTTCAATTTTCTCGCCAGGCTGGAAAAAGAAGTCCCTGTTTTCCCCCGTGGCCATGCGCAGCGTCAGCCCGATCTTTGCCAAGTCGGTCCATTCGGGCAGGAGATTCTGCAATCCTCTTTCCGTACCCAAGCCCCTGGATAGCAATGCCAGCGTCCCGTACACATTCTCTATGCCGCGCAGATTGTTTTGCCGTTGAACCAGTTCCCGTATGGGGACCCCTTCAACGGCGAGGAGCAGGGCGCCGCGCAAATCTACATTGTCTTTGTGTACGGCACCGGCCACGGCCAGGGATTCGTCGATTATCTTGAAGGTAATTGGCAAGCCTGGTCGGGGCTGAGTGCCGGTCTGCAGCGGCAGGATGGCCGTATGACCGTCGTGCAGCGAAGCCACGAACGGCAGAAGCAGCCGGTAGAATCGTTCAGTGGTCATCCCTTCGGCCGGAATATTTTGAAGAAGTTCTTGCCGTCTCCGTTGAAAGGCGACCTTGCCGCCGCCGTTGCTGTAAGGGTCGGGATGGGACTTTTCCAGGATTGAAGCCAGCTGCTTTGCATCCTGCAGCAACTCTGCCTGAGTGAAAATATTGTTTTCCTGAGCCAAAGACGGAACCCACAGGACAATGAGTCCAGTCAACAGCAGCAGAGAAAATCGAAATGATGTAATGTTCATAAGCACCTCCATATTTAAATTGACAACCCTTGCTGCGGGGCATGGCTTGCCAGTAATGTAAAAGTTATTTCTATTCTTTCGGTTTCACCCCTTCAATGATTTTGACATCAATCCAGTAAATGTCGGCGCTGCCTTTAGCAGGATTCCTAATTTCATTATCCAGCAATTCTTTCAGGGAGTTTTTTCGCTCGAGGGCAAGAGTATTCTTGGCGGGAACCCTGGCCTGAAAGAAAAAATATTTCCCGTCCGCAGAAAATGATGAAGCGCCTGCGCACATGACTGAATTGACTTCTTTGCCGAGATGGATCATCTCGCTCCATTGGCCGTCGCCGTTTCTGAAAGAAACATAAAAATTCCAACCGTCCCCGATCGAGTCTTTTCTGCCGTACAAAGGCCGGACCAGAAATCTTTCATCCGGGGAGACGGCACCGTGAAAATTGTATTGCAAAGGATTCACGTACTCCGGCAATATTTCCAGTTCCCGGAATGTTCCATTGAAAAATTCTGAACGGCAAAGTTTTTCCGTATCATCTTTGAATCTCTTGGAAATATAGATCGTTCCGT
Organism: Chrysiogenales bacterium; assembly: GCA_037133155.1. GTDB lineage: Bacteria > Acidobacteriota > Aminicenantia > UBA2199 > UBA2199 > UBA2199. Next base: position 1,299 of record JBAXOR010000230.1, read on the forward strand.
TTTTGGTCAGCGAGGGGCAGGTGGCGTTTTCGCTGCCGTTCACCGGCTCGCCGACGATCTTGGCCTCGCTCCAGCCGTTTTCGATCCTGTCCACATACCAGATATTATACTTGGCGGTTATGCCAGGATTGCCGTTGGGTCGCGGCCGAGAAGAATGAAAAAACATCCGCCTGCCATCGGGCTGTAGGGCCGGCCAGCCGTCGTAATATTGACCGGAAAAAAGAGCCACTTCGGGTTCGCTCCATTTGCCGTTCTCCAACCTGCTGGTCAGGATGGTCTCGAACCCGGACAGAAGGATTGACCAATAGCACTCCCTGCCATCCGGCATGAAGGTTAGCACGGATTCCTCGAGGCCGGTGGAGACAAAACCAGGGGCAAATATTTCTGGTGTCATACCCGGCGGTTTCTGACCGAGATAAGGACCTTTTAAAATCGGGGGATCTTTTTGACCGGTTTGACAATCGGCAAACATAACCAGCATGAGGATGGCTGTGAATAGAAATAGTGATTTTTTCAAGAAAACTCCTTTTTAGCGACCAGCTGAGACGGGATTGAATACCTTACTCGCTTTTTTCCTCTACTTGGGTCGATATGGAAAAAAACATGTGGTCATGATATTCGAAATACGTTCGTGAATGTTCGAAAGAGGAATTTAGACGCTTGGTTGCTGCCGTTGCTGTAATAAAAACCGATTTGTTCAGTGATTCCCCGCCCGGGTTGTATCTTTCAATAAATGTTGTTTTGCTGGGAAAGTAGATCCCATTTTTCCCCAGGTTGTATTCATGAATGGTCGTGATCGCCGGCATGAAACCTTTTTCAATTGCATTTTGAGCCAGTTTATCAAATCCGATGATTGACGTTTGATCGGGTTGAATCTTCAAGACGGACCCATCCGCTTCGCTGATCCATATTTCCCCCGAAGGGATCGAGCCTGGAGAGCGGCGAACCGCGGCGATATGCCAGGTATTTTTATTGTCGATTTTTTCTTTGCCTAATAGGCGATATTGGTACAAATGCTGCTTTTCCCTGGCCAAAATGGTTACCGGCATAAAAAAAGAATAATAAGATTGAAACATGGTTTCCAGTTGGGCTTTTTCCTGATGCAATTTCTCATGGTTTTTATCCAGCAACACCCGGTTTTCCGTGCTTTTTTCACCCATACAGATGATCTGATAATCATATCTCCAGTAGGTTCGTGTAGTGGTGGCTATGGGATTTTTGCTGCTTTTTGGAGAAAATACGTCTTCCGTCACATCCTCCTGGCAGATGAAGTGAAAGGCCACTTTCTTCAGTTTCTCCGCGTAAGCGGCCGCTCTGGCCAATAATGTGGCCAGGGAGAGATCGGGCTCACTGAACTGAGCCGGAGCGGGAACGGCAGCCGTTATTTCAACCTTTGCCTTTTTCATGTCCTGCTG
>JBAXOR010000231.1:0-2708 GCA_037133155.1 Chrysiogenales bacterium
GTGATCCTTACCATGCCCCTACTTGAGGGTCTGGACGGGATCCAGAAAATGAGTAAAAGCCTGGGCAACTACATCGGCATTCATGAATCCCCGACTGAAATTTTCGGCAAGATCATGTCGGTCAGCGATGAATTGATGTTTCGCTATTACGAATTATTGACCGATGTGCCGGAAAAAGAAATCACCCGGACCAAAAAAAATGTAAGCGAGGAAAAACTGAACCCCATGCAGGCCAAGATCGACCTGGCCAAATCCATCATAGCCGATTTTCATTCCGCCACCGCGGCGGCAGCGGCTGAAGAAGAGTTCATCAAGGTCTTCCGCAACAAGGAGACCCCCGACGACGCCAAGGTCCTGACCATGGCCGCTGACGAAGCGCTCGTAGATTTCCTCGTGCGCCACGGCATCCTCGCTTCGCGCGGCGAGGTCAAACGCGTCCACGCCCAGGGCGGCATCTACCTTGATAACAGACGCCTTGAATCGCTCACCGTTACATTGCAGAAAGAAAGATCTTATCTGTTAAAAATCGGCAAGAGAAAATTTTATAAGATCAACCCGGCCGGCTAGGTCGTTGAAAAAATCTGTTTGGCTGCCCGGCAAACCCGCGTGTGGGAATCCCTGGTCATTCTGAGGATATAATCCTTGACCTGATCGCGGTTCAGTTTGGCCAGGGCTTCCAGCAGTTTCATCCTGACTTCGACATTGGCATCGGCAATTAATTTATCGCTTATTTCGAGCAGCAGTTGACTTTGGCGGTTACCCAGAATTTCAATAATTGCCCCCCGTGCAAACCAGAGTAAATGCGGCAGTTGGTTCAGTAATTTCCTTTCATCGATTTGGGTGCGACCGGATAATTCTCTGACGATCAGTTCCCTGATTTTCAGATTATCTTCTCCCAGCAGTGAAATAAGCAAGTCCTCCCCTGATTGATCGGTTTCGCTGATGATATTTTTCACTGCTGCCAGTTTCTTTTCTATGTTCTGCTTTTTGAGTAATTCCCGCATTGGATAAAAGCCTAAAGCATTATCTGATCGGCATTCGCTCAGTGCTTTCTTGCAGGCCATGATTACCGAGCTGTCCGGGTGCTGCAAAAACTTGTTATAAAATGTCCGTTCGCGAAACTTCAATTCCCGTAAAATTTTCAGGGCGCAGGCCAGGCATTTGGAAGATATGGTTTTGGTCAACGCGATTTCTTTTAAAAATTCAACGCGCTGGCTTTTTTCCATTTCTGCGAACTGCTCGGTCTTCAAGAATTTCCCTTGTGCTGCCGGAGTCAACTTCAAAAAATCTTCTATCATGGGTTTACTAAAATTTATTGAGCAGATGCCCCATCTTATCTTTTTTGGTTTTCATATAGGCAATGTTTTCCTTGTTGGGAGTGATTTCCAGGGGAATCCGTTCCGAAATTTCCAGGCCATAGCCAGCCAAAGCGATATACTTGGCCGGGTTGTTGGTGATCAATTTAAGTTTTTTTAAGCCCAGATGATGCAGGATTTGAGCCCCGATGCCGTAATCGCGCTGGTCGGCCTTGAATCCCAGCTTGACATTGGCCTGAATGGTATCCAAGCCAGCTTCCTGCAGTTTATAAGCTTTGATTTTATTGATCAGGCCGATGCCCCGGCCTTCCTGGTTCAACAAATACAACAGGACCCCCCTTTTTTCGCGACTAATCATTTCCATGGCGCTTTGCAGTTGCTTGCCGCAGTCGCAGCGCAGTGAAGCAAAGGTATCGCCGCTCAGGCATTGTGAATGGACTCTGACCAGTATCGCTTCATCGCCGGTCAGGTCCCCCTGGGACAGGGCGATGTGAGTCTCCTGATGGATGTGATCGACAAAAGCCTGGATCGAAAAAGTTCCCCAGCGCGTCGGCAGGTTGGCCTCGGCAACCATTTCAACCAGTGAGTCGGTATGCACCCGATATTTGATGATTTCTTCAATGGTGATGATCGGGATGGAAAATTTATTTGAGAATTGGATCAGATCAGGCATACGGGCCATGGTGCCGTCTTCCTTCATGATCTCGCAAATCACGCCGGCCGGATACATGCGGGCGATCTTGGCCAGGTCGACCGAGGCCTCGGTTTGCCCGGCGCGCACCAATACGCCGCCGTCTTTGGCCCGCAAGGGGAATATGTGGCCGGGCCGGGAGAGGTCCTGCGGTTTGGTCTGGGCGTCGATCAGGCATTGGATGGTAGCGGCCCGGTCGTAAGCGGAAATTCCCGTCGTAGTATTCACTTTGGCGTCCACCGAGACGGTGAACGGGGTTTGGAAATGCGAAGTGTTGTCCTGTACCATCAAGGGCAAATCAAGTTCCTGACTGCGCCTTTCGGTCATGGAGACACAGATCAAACCGCGGCCTTCGCGAGCCATGAAGTTGATGCTTTCCGGAGTGACTTTGGCCGCGGCGATCATCAAATCACCTTCATTTTCGCGTTGCTCATCATCGACGATGATCAGCATCTTGCCTTGTTTCAGGGTTTCAATGGCTTCCGGGACGGCAATGGTCATCTATGTTATCCTGACTTTTTTCGCGTGATAAAAATTATATAGGTATTTGCCAATTAAATCAAGCTCAATATTGACTCGCTGGCCGATGCGCAGGAACTGCAGATTGGTGCTGGCCAGGGTGTGGGGAATGATCTCCACCGCGAACCAGGAAGCGGAGATCTCGGAAACGGTCAGGCTGACGCCGTTCAAGGCTACCGAGC
>JBAXOR010000232.1:0-2697 GCA_037133155.1 Chrysiogenales bacterium
GGCCTTTTTTCCCGAACAGAGAGAATTCATGGCTGAGTTTAAAATTGAAATCCCAGATGCAGTCCTCCCTGGGACCGCCCTTCACGCCATGTTCATCCTCAGCCTTGATGGTCTGGTAGGTTATAATCCACTGATCATTTTTCTTGAAAGCATTGAAAAAGGCGAAGGGATTGCCGTCACGGTATTTAATGCTGGCACCCAAAAACAGACGCCGTGATAAGTAATATCCGAAAAATATCTTGCCGACGAAAGCCCGGTCGCCATCGACGCGGCCAAAACCGTTGATCCAGGAACTAGGAAACGCCTGACTCTCGGAAATAATACCAAAATCATTGGCGGTTGGACCGTTGCCAAAAGCGGTATAGCCCATGCCCATGTGGGCCAGAAATGAAAACGAGAAAAACCAGCGCCCCGGTTTTTGGCCATACACGCGCAAAAGCAACTGGGCATAGAATGGCTCCTTGGCAAAAGCGGCATTTCCCAGTTCAAAAGCATTGAACGGACGGTCAAAAAAATAATACTCCTGGCCGGAGATGTTTTCATAATGGCCGTATTCGTCGGCGAAAAATGTCCATAACGGCTGGTGTATTTTTTTATAGAGCCCCTTGATGTGCAAATTGAAATTGGTCGAGAGGGGGGTGGTAAACTGGAGCAGGATGCGCTCCCGCTGCGGGGATTTCAGATTCGCTGCAAGAAAATGGCTGGCGCCGCCGCTCTGCCCGTACAGGGAGCCCTTTTCCCCGTCCTGGAATCGTCCGTCGCCGTTGCCGTCCTGCCAGTAATAAATAGTCGCAGCAGGCCGTTGGTCTTCCAAAAAATCGCTAACGTTGGCACGCAATTCGTAAGGCAAAATTCAATAGGCTAATGAAATACTGGTTTTTTTGCCGGCTGACCAGGTGATGCCGAATTCGCCGCCGGGTTGAAAAAAATAACAATTGTTGCGCTTTGTCTGAAACCCAAGCCCCTGATATTGAAAAAACAGTCGGGCGTTGAGCGTGACTTTCTCAAGCATATTCATAGCCAACATTGCACCGCCAATCCCAAGAAACCTTTGATTGCGGTATGCGCTGCCTCCCTGCCATTGGATCACCTGGTAAGGCTGGCCGGAGAAATACAGGGGGTTGGCAGACCCGCTTTTTTCGGCTGCAGTTAAAAATACAGCCGTCAGATCAAGGTAAGGTTCCACTGCGATTTTTTTCCCCAGCAACGCGAAAGAAAACTTTTGATCGATGGCGAGAGCCAGAGTATTGGCTTGGAATTCACCCCATTTCTCAAAAGGATAAAATCCTTGTCCATCAATGTCTCGCAAATCCTTCCCGGCATCACTAGTACCCGGAGTCCGCCTCTCCCATTCCAGCTGCCAGGAAAATTTCAGAGTGAACGGCCGGCCTTGCCATGATAGCCCGGCAAACCAGGTTTTTTTGTCCAGGGCATAGGTTTCCTGAGGGTAGCGTCCATCTTCGGCAAAGAGGCGGTCACGCCGATTGCCATTGGCCGCCAGAGAAAAATCGAGCGTCCCCCGGGCATAAGTTCTTTGCCAACGGGATAAAAATTGCAGCAAAGTGCCATTTTCGGTAAACTGGGTGTCACGGACATTGAAATCGTTGAAACGGCGTTCGAGATTGAAATAGCTCAGGGCCAGCAAAAAGGAAGAAAACGGCGATTTCATTTCAAAAGAGTAATCCAACGCTTCGTTTCCGGATAGTTGCCGGCGGCTGCTGTATAAATTATCGGCCCTTAGACTGGCATGGTTGCCTATAGCCAGTTTTCCCAGAAAAGTGTAACCGCCCATATTGGGAAAGACAGTGGAAACCATGAGCCGTGAACGGGTAACGGCAGGAGAGCACGGGCGGAAATGAAATCCGTAGTCGCGGTGCTGCGGAGTTTCGCTGCGCATGGCCATGGACCCGATGGCTAATAAGGGCAGCTGGAAAGCCGGGGCGCCGTCATTGATGGCCGAGTTGATCGCAAAACCGTTATAAAACCAGTTGAACTGCGTGAAAGAATCGCCCTCGAAATAGACTTTGGGGGAATCAAGCTGGGCGAAGCCATTGCTTTCCTCGATCAGGAAAGTAGCGTCAGGAGCCAGGTTCTCGAAAAAATTTGGGTAAAAATAGCCACCCGGCAGCCGTTGCAGCATGAAATCCGTGATGACAAATTCGCTGCTATCGTCCGTTTCCTGGCAGTTGAGCGCTGAGCACGATAAAAGGAGCAGTAATATGAAACAAAGGATGGAGGCGCTGCGGAATTTCATTTTAAAAATATACCATTAAATCAGGGATTCGTAAACCATTTTGGAAGAGAAGGAAAAAGTAAAAAGGTAAAAGGTAAAAGTGAAGAATAAGAAATTGAACGAATATTGATGTTTTTCTTTTCTTACTTTTTACTTTTTACTTTTACCTTTTATCTTGAGTTATCTGATTTCGTAGCTCAAGGCAAGGGCCAGGCTGCCGGGGGATACGGAAGGTGAAATTTGCAGGCGGCGGTTCTGGTTGCGGACCACCATTTTACCGATGGCATAACCCAAGATCGCGCCCACAAAAACATCGGAAAACCAGTGCGCATCTTCGGTCAGGCGTGAAAGGCCGACCGCGGTTGCGAGGCCATAGCAGGTAAGCGGCACCCAGAAGTGGTTTTTGTAGTTTTCGGCGACCACCGTGGCCAGTCCCCAAACCGAGATGGTATGCCCGGAAGGAA
>JBAXOR010000233.1:0-2689 GCA_037133155.1 Chrysiogenales bacterium
ATCTCCAGCGGCCCAATGATTCAGGGAAATGAGGATAAAAAACAGGCCATTGCCCAAATCGCCTAGAAAACCCAACAGCAGCAGGGGATGCAGTACCGATGTGTCGTAGAATTTACCGTTCATTAGCAATCCCATGACCAGCAACGACAGGATGCCGAAAAAAAAGACAATGCCCTTGACGGTTTTTTTTAAAAATACGTGGCCAAGTCCGGGCACCAGCCAGGAAATAAACAAAATTAAATATGGATTCATTGGACGCAGTATAGCGCAAATTGCATGGGAATTCAAGGGGATAGTACCTTGGTATACGGCTGACGGTAGACGGTTCACGGTAAGAGTAACTGCAATAGCCGCTATTTTGTTCGTTTCAGGTTCTCTTCCGTACACCGTACACCGTCAACCGTACGCCGAGAGCCTTGCTTCATTTTTGGCACTTTATTCCCAGCCCTTTTTGGGGTATAATACAAAAGCAAAAATGAAAAAGATACTAATTGTCGATGATGACAAAAACATTCAGGTTTCGCTGTCCTCGGTGCTGGAGGATGAAGGCTACAAGGTTTATTTTGCCAATGACGGCCAGGCGGGAATTGAAAAATTCAAGAATATCAAGCCGGATGCGATTTTCCTGGATATCTGGCTGCCGGGAATGGATGGCCTGGAAGTAATTAACCATATTTTGGCCATCGATCCCTTGCAGATTATCATCATGATTTCGGGACACGGCTCGGTTTCGGCCGCGGTATCGGCACTGAAAGCAGGTGCCTACGATTTTATGGAAAAACCGCTCAGTCTGGATAAAGTGATCTTTGTGCTGAAGCGGGGCCTTGAATATCGCCAGGTCCGCGACGAAAATATGAAACTGAAAACCATCCTTGGCCATGAAGATGAATTAGCCGGCAATGATGAAAAAAAGAAACTGCTCCGCGAAAGCACTTCGACCTATGAATTTGAAAATAGTGATCCGCAGTATCTCCACAAGCAAAAATCGGTGGCCCTGAGCAACATCATTTACGGTATCGGTCTCCATTCGGGAGAAAAAACAGGTATGGTTATCAAACCATTGCCGGCAGGCAAAGGCATCCGTTTTGAAAATATTTCCAAAGAGGGCTATATCCCGGCCCGCATCGAATATCTCAATGACAGCGGTTATGCCACATCGATTAAAAAAGATGATCTGGAAGCCAGGACCATCGAGCATTTTATGGCCGTACTCCATGCTTTCCAAATCAGCAACCTGGCCATTAAAATAAATAAAGAAGTACCGATTGATGATGGTTCGGCCATTAATTTGTGCGAATTCATCAAGGAATGCGGCATCGTCGAACAGAACGAAGATATCCCCGATATCGTTATCATAAAAACATTGCTTATTGGCGATGAATCATTAGACGGCAAGTTTATTAAAATCGAACCCTGCGAGGTTTTTACGGTCAACTACACCTGTATTTACCCTGAACCGCTTGGCCGGCAGAGTTATGAATTTGTTATGCGTTCCGGCGAGGACTTTCAACGCGAAATTGCCCCGGCCCGCACCTACGGCTTCGTCGATGATTTCAACAAGCTAAGTGACATGGGTTTGGCCGAGGGGGGCAGGATGAACAATTTCATCCTGATTGACAAGGATAAAATCATTAACACGACCTTACGTTTTCCCGAGGAATTGGCGCGGCATAAGATCCTGGACATCATCGGCGATTTTTACCTGCTGGGCCGGCCGATCCGGGGGAAAATCACCGCCCAGAAAACCGGCCATACGGACAACACAAAAATGGTCAACCTTATCAAGGATACTTTTCTGAAGACAAAACCTTGATTCCGGCAAAAAACCACCCGGCAACCTATTGGCATTAATTAATTTTTTCAAGTTTTCCAACTATTGCAATGTTTTTTAATTTTCTTTATAATAAATTTCAAGAAAGAATCTTAGAATGATTATTTAATCACAAAATTAGGAGGAGTGAATGTCTGATGCACTCGGAATGATTGAAACCAAAGGATTTGTGGCCATGGTTGAGGCAGCCGACGCCATGGTGAAGGCCGCCAAAGTGGAATTGGTTGGCTTTGAAAAGATCGGTGGTGGTTATGTTACTGCGATCGTGCGCGGCGATGTGGCCGCAGTCAAGGCGGCTACCGAAGCTGGCGCCCGCGCCGCAGAAAAAGTGGGTGCAATCGTGTCCACACACGTAATTCCCCGGCCCCATGACAATGTGGATATTGCCTTGCCCCTTGGCCGCGGCCAAGGAAAAGGCAACAAAGCCAAGGCATAAGCAAGTTTTTTTATTCTATGCACTCTGGCCGGATCCGGGCTAAAGGAGTGCAGAGCATACGGGGTAAACCATGCAATTAGGAAAAATAATCGGCACGGTGGTGTCCAGCCACAAAGAAAAGAAATTGGAAGGTCTCAAATTCCATGTGGTCAAATTCCTGGACCTCGAGTTGAAACCGGCGGGCGGGTCGGTAGTGGCTGTGGACGGGGTGGGGGCGGGTGTCGGTGAAGTGGTTCTGGTGGCTTCGGGCAGTTCCGCCCGCTTGACCCCTTTCACTGAAGGCAAACCTGTGGATGCTGTGATAATGGCCATCGTGGATGTGCTGGAAATCGATGGTCAAGAGCGCTATATCAAAGGGGCAAATGATTGAATAAGGAAGTTTTTTCATGAATGTCACCGACAATCAGATTGAAGAGATAGTC
>JBAXOR010000234.1:0-2658 GCA_037133155.1 Chrysiogenales bacterium
CCTTGAACCAGAAGGCGTCTGCCCGCGAGGCGGCAAAAAAACTCGGACGGCCGTACCAAAATTGCCGGCTGATCGTCGCCCATTTGGGCGGCGGCATTTCCATCGGCGCCCATCTGGACGGCCAAGTGATCGATGTCAACAACGCCCTGAACGGCGACGGACCCTTCGCACCCGAGCGCGCCGGTGCTCTGCCCAGCTGGAGCCTGGTCGAACTAGCCCTTTCCGGGAAATACGACGCAACCGCGCTGAAAAAAAAGATCACCGGAAAAGGCGGCATCGTCGCCCATCTCAACATAAACGATATGAGAAAAGTGGAAGAATTGGTCAAGGCCGGTGACCGCAAGGCGATCCTGGTTTTTGAAGCCATGGCCTACAACGTGGCCAAGGAGATCGGTGCCCTGGCCACAGTGCTGGAAGGCAGGATCGACGCCATAGTTTTGACCGGCGGCATCGCCTATGACGAGTATTTTGTCGAACTCATCCGCCGCCGCGTCAAATTTCTGGCCCCATTGATCATCCTGCCCGGAGAAGACGAAATGACGGCCCTTACCCAGGGAGCGCTGCGCGTGCTGAATGGCGAAGAAGCCCCGAAACATTGGACATATTCAGGAGGAATGAAATGAACCCGATGAGAAAACTGTGCGAAATTGAACGCTTGGTCAAAGCCAAAAAGAATTCTAAAATGGCCGTAGCCTATGCCCAGGATGAAGACACTATCCTGGCGGTCAGACGCGCCGTCGAGGAAAAGATCATCGACGCCATCCTGCTCGGCGATGAAAAAATTATCCGCGCCATATGCGTTAAATTGAAGATCGATCCCGGCTTGTTCGAGATCGTGAATGAGCCCGACGAGAAAAAAAGCGGCGACAGGGCTGTGCGCATGATCATTGACGGCAAGGCAAACCTGCTGATGAAAGGCCTGATCGCCACTCCTTATTATCTCAAACCCATTCTAAACAAGGAATACAACCTGATCGCCAAGGACGGCGTCCTGTCCCATACGGCGATCCTGGAAATCCCGACCTACGACAAGCTTTTGCTGGTTTCCGATGTGGCCATGATCCCCTATCCCGACCTGAACCAGAAAGTGCAGATGATCAATTACAATATCAGGATCGCCGCCAGGCTGGGCATCGAAAATCCCAAAGTGGCCATCCTTACCGCCAACGAAAAGGTTTCCGAAAAAATGCCCTGCACCATGGAAGCCGCGGTTATTGCCAAGATGGCCGATCGGAAGCAGATCAAGGGTGCCATCGTCGACGGCCCCCTGGCTCTTGACGTGGCAATTTCAAAGCACGCCCTGGAGATCAAGGGGCTGAAATCGCCGGTGGAAGGTTACGCCGATATCCTGATCATGCCCAACATCGAGGCCGGCAACATCTTCTACAAAGCAACCACCCTGCTGGCCAAGGGCATGCTGGCCGCGGTGGTTACCGGAGCTTCTTTCCCGGCCATCCTGACCTCCCGGGCCGACGACGATGATTCAAAGTATTATTCGATAGTGCTGGCGGCAGCATTGGTCTGAAGGAAATGGGCTGACGGTTGACGGTGGACGGTAGACGGTAAGAAAAGAGCAATTTCCTTAAATTGATAATACTTGTAATTCGTTTCAGTTTTCTTGCCGTACACCGTTTACCGTAAACCGTACACCGATTCTTATTCTTCTTCCTTTCCCAAACCTATCTGCTTTTCTTCATAACCGGCCGGGATCTCGAAAAAAGAAGCCGGGAAAGTTTTGCTGCCGACTGACAAAACTTCCATGGTCTGGCGACTCTGTTCCTTGGCGTTGCCCTTTTTATCTATGGACGTGTTCACCGTGATCATTTTCAGCGGGAAGCCCATTCCGGCATCGGCCTTCATCTGTTCCTCGATCAGGTTGTCCAAGTCTTCCATACCGGTTTTGAAGTCCCGGAAGCGAAAAGATTCGGCCATTTCGGCCATGGCTTTGATCTTGGGAGTGGACCAGACCTCTTTTTCGATCTTCACGTGGCTTTTGCTCTTGATGAACACGACCTTGACTTCCATATCGTATTCCATGAGCTGTTTGCTGTGCAGACAGGGATAACCCAGGACCGTTTCCGTTCCGAGTTTTTCATTGTTGATCACGGGGTTCTTGATCTTGATCTTGATCAGCTTGCCGACCACACCTGTCATCTGGAAAATGGCGTTCATGGGCAGCTGCGAGTATGTCTTTTCGGCTGGATTCACCATATAGAGGACACTGTCCTTGGCCTTGAACAGCCAATAAGAGCCCTTTTGGAATATTTCGTTCTCCTTGTCCACTGCTTCGAAGATCTGCTTGACGTTGCCGCCGCTGGCGCATACCTGCATGACGATCGTGTTGCTCTGCCCTTTGGCTGCGGCCTCGGTCACCGTTTTGGTCCGCCATTCTACTCCGGCGAAAACAGTCACAGTTAAAAACAAAACAAGCAAAACTATGAAAATCATTTTTTTCATCTGGGGTCCTCCTTGGATTTCTTTGTATTATAACTTTTTGGATGGCAAAAAGGAAGGGGGGGATAAACATAAAAAATGTTCTGCTGCTAATGCTGCCTACAGGAATGAATCGGAGGCTAAAAACTCACCCCAACCCCTCTCTTGCCAAGATTCTGCTGAAAAAGTAAATTTCAGCGGATGGCCCTGCCGAACTGTAATTTT
>JBAXOR010000235.1:0-2625 GCA_037133155.1 Chrysiogenales bacterium
TTGCCAAGGCAAACTTTTGTTGTTTACTTTCAAAAATACGTTGATCCTGACAGCCGGCAACAATTTCTCGCCCTATGCCCAGGTTCTGACCTTCAGCAACAGTCAATGGCTGGAAACAGCGAAAATCGGCTTTGTGCCCTTTAAGCAGCTTATATTCAACCAGAATCCTTACCTGGTCGGAGCCAGTTATGATGAAGGCAAAAACTTTTTCAAGGATAAAATTTATTTCATGCCTTTCAGTGACCCCGCCGTTATTTCGGGAATATATGAAAAAAAAGTCTTCCCCGCCTACGCTATTGATTTTTCAACCCGGGAAGGTCAGCTGCAAGGCATCCATTTGATAGATCGCAATTACAATTACCACTTGCTGACCGCCGAATTTATTGAAAAGACTCCGGAGCCGGATAAAAAAGGCGCCAGCCTGGCGGCCAACGAAGGCGAATGGCTGGCTGTCAGCGACTTTTCCCGGCAAACAGACCAAATTTCATTTTATGACATCAAAGCCGGCGGACAACGACCGGTGTATGTGGGAAAAATTCCGGGAGAGATTCAGTTTATCACGGCCGGAATTTGGCAAAAGATCAATGGCTTTTGGGTCTGCAGCCAGCTGCCACAGGACAGTTTCGGCAGGTCGATGCTGCAATTCTGGGGAAAGGGCAATGAATAATCTAAAAATACTGCCATTGGCATTGATGCTGCTCTATGCCATCAAACCATATTACGGCGGGGAAATCAGCATTAAACTGAATGAGCCTACATCCTTCACATTGAACTCTGCCAATTATTCCAATTTGATCCTCTATTCCCTGATTTATGAGAATTTCTTTTATATGCAAAAAGACGGCGCAATCTCGACCCATGTTTTTGAGAATTACCGCTACGATGCTGGCAGCAAAACCCTGATCATGACCATAAAGGACAATCTCAGTTTTTCCAACGGCAAACCGTTGACCGCCAAAAACATTCAGGTATCCCTGAAAATGTTTCTGGGTTCGAATCTTTTCACGGCCAGCAAGTTGAACAAAATAATCAAAAACATCAGCATTAATGAAAATCAAATTCTGATTGAATTACTGACCGACAATCCCGATATCCTCAGCCTTATGACCGCCCCCGATCTGGTGGTGTTAGCCGAGAACGAGCAGTCTTTCTCAGGTCCCTTCTATCCCGAAGAATGGGAAAAAAGCAAACACCTGATACTGAAAGCCAATCCGTTTTATGCCGGAGGCAGAACCTATCTGGACACGGTTAAAGTAGTATTCACCGATGACTCGGTCCCGGATGTTTTTCTGTCCAGCCCGAAATCGCTCAAGGAAAATTTTCAGGAATTCGATTCAGGAATATATCAGAACATCTATCTTTGTTTTCTTCAAGGCGATGTCGGCCAAAACACCAAGATCGCTTTGTACTCGCTGTTGAAAAAATTCAATGAAAACACGGGATTCAAATATAAAGAACTGCGCACCTTGACCAGCGATGAAGAATCTCCGGTTTCCATCCAAATTAAAAACTTTTCTCCGCAAAAAACAGCGGCAATCCTCAAATCTTCGGATATCAAGCTGTATATACTGGCTTCACTTTCCTACCTGGAAAATGATTTAACCGCTTTTTTAAAGAACAGCAACCTGAAGATAGAAACGCTTTTCATCGATGACAGCCAGATGATGAATTTTTTAAATTCTACTGCGATCAAGTACGTTCTGATCGATAAATTATTTCAAACCCAAATTTCAGTTGAAGAAAAGATCAGCCGCATCCTAAAAGAATCCAGTTTCAATCAATTTAACGTCAAGTATCTACGCCTGCTCAGCGAGCTGGACGAAGTCAAATACAGCAATTCCCAGGAACTGCTAATGGAACAGATTGCCCGCATCAGCGAAACCATTGTCAATGACGGCTTTATCTTTCCCCTGTTTCAGAAAAACTATTCCTTGTACATCCGCAATTATTGGCAGGCTGTGGAAATCGATTATTACGGGAGGCCGCTTTTTCAAAAAGCCTGCAAAACCAATGATTAAAAAATCTGTTTTCCTGATTTTCTGCCTGCTCCTGGCCTTGCATGCCTCAGCCCTGGATGCGGGATTTGTCGCCGGTTCCATCAGCCAGCCGGCCAGCTTTTTCTTTGGCCTGTCGGCCGGGATGGGATTGTTCGTACCCATGCTTAAATTCGAGTTCGAAGGCTACAAGCTCAAGGAGTCGGAGCTTAACAGCCTGAGCGCGGCCGCCAAATTCCAGCCCAAATTCGGGAGATTCGCCCCATACATTTTCCTGGGAGCCGGCAGCGAATTCACAAAACTCAACTTTCACTTCAGTGAATACCACTTCTATACTATGACCGGCGGTGGCTTGCATATTTTTTTCTCCTCAATGTTCTCCCTGCGTTTCGACTTGCGCTTCCTCCATTTTTCCGATAGCGACAGGGCCCGCGTCAGCGGCGGGATTTTTATTCATTTGTAAAAGTTGACTTTTTATCGTTTTTAGGCTATAAATAAGCTTTTATTGGCAAGATTCCAGTAAAAAAGCCGTTTTTTTATACAAGGGCCTTATAGCAAATTCTAAAATTTGTTAGTTTTTTAGAACAAATTTTGAATTTGCTATCTAAGGCTCTTATCCAGCTCTGCTGGG
>JBAXOR010000236.1:0-2615 GCA_037133155.1 Chrysiogenales bacterium
CGAGGCGCTTTTCAGCGTCTATAAAACCGACAGCGAAGTCTCCAGAATCAACAGATTAAGGAAAAAGAACAAAGCGGTAAGCTGGCCATTAAAATCCGTTCGCTGCTTGGCGATAACGACAAGGACATCAAGCCTTTAAAAAAACTGCTGGCTATCAAGGGCAACCCGCTGCACTTGTTGAAATATTTGGCCGGCTCCGGATTGCTTCTCCTTCTGGTTATAATCCTGTTAATTCTGAAACGCAAAATGAAAAAAAAATCTTTGCCTGTAACCACTTCCCTGCCAGCGCCCGAAATCGAACTGGAACTGCGCATCAGGGAATTGTGGCAGCAAAAATTGCCGCAAAAAGGAGAATACAAGCTATTTTTCATTCTATTGGGAGAAATCATCAAACACTTTCTGGCGCGCGTTTACAGTTTCAACGCCGATGATTTCACTACTACAGAAATAAATGCCCAGCTTAAAAGCAGCGAAAAAGATAGTGCCATTGTTGCCTGCCTGGAAAACATTTTCCAACAGGCCGACCTGGTAAAATTTGCCGAACAGATTCCTGAAACAAAGGTCATCAGCGCTCTGGCTGAAAAAATCACGACCATGACCGGCAAATATAAAAAAAGACGCAGCCTGGAAATTGAGGCGAACCATGTTCAGACTGGCCGCTAAAATTTATCTGCTGCTCCTGCTGCTAATACCTTTGCTCCTGTACTGGAACAGTTTTCTGACTCGCAAAGGCCGGCGCCACATCTGGTTTGCCGCGAAAAAATTACTGCCGGCCACTTCACCGTCATGGAAGTTGGCACTGCTGAAAAACCTGAATCGCTTCAAAGTAGCCTCCTTGCTGTTGTTTATAATAGCTCTGGCCCGGCCACAGCTGCTCAACACTTACCAGGTGGAAGAACAGAAAGGCATGGATATTCTCTTGACCCTGGATATATCGGGTTCCATGGCTTCCATCGATTTCAAGCCCAAAAACCGGCTCGAAGTGGCCAAGGAAGTCATCGCCGCTTTTATAGAGAAACGCAAGACCGATCGCCTGGGACTGGTTATTTTCGCTGCCACCTCCTACACCAAGTGCCCATTAACCATCGATTACGATATTTTGAAATTTTATCTGCAGGAAACAGACCTCGGCGAACTGGAGGACGGAACAGCGCTGGGCATGGCTTTGGCCACTTCGGTAAATCGCATCCAGCATTCGGGGGCCAAAACCAAAATCATCATCCTGCTCACAGACGGTGTGAACAACCGCGGTGAAATCGATCCGCGCGACGCCGCCAAGATGGCCCGGGACTTTAACATCAAGGTTTACACCATCGGTGTCGGCACCCGCGGCGAAGCGCCCTATCCGGTAGTCGATTCCTTGGGCCGCCAGCAGTATGTCATGGTCAACGTGGAAATCGACGAAGCGTTGCTGCAGGAAATCGCTAAAACCACCGGCGGCATGTATTTCCGGGCCACCGACCGCGATTCGCTGCAAAACATTTTCAGCGAAATCGACCGCTGGGAAAAAACCAAGATCAAGACAAAAAAATATTACGAAACCACCGAGCTGTTCCCCTATTTCCTGGCCCTGGGGCTGCTGATTCTGTTCCTGGTCGAAACGGCCCGCCGCTCGTTTTTGCGCACGCTGCCGTAAAAACAAATTGATTGTTTCGGCTTGAAAATTAATTGCATTGAGGTTATTATTATTCCGGAGAGATCAATGAAAAGTATTAAATATATCGTTTATCGCGAAGATAAATATTATGTGTCCCAATGTCTGAACGTTGATGTTTCCAGCTTCGGCACAACCCTCGACGCGGCAGTAGCCAATTTAAAGGAAGCTTTGGAATTGTATTTTTTGAGATAAAATCTCCGGTTTAATAAATTTCGATTTTTAAAAGCCGGCACTCGAGCGGGCCGTTGAAAAGGGGGAAACGCCGCGCAGGTTTCAAGCCGATAGCCGGGATCAGTTCCAAATTGCCGCAAAGCACGTAAGCGGTCGACCCCTGGCAGTGTTTTTTTAAAAAATCGCCTAATTCCTTGTACAGAAAACGGGTCGGTTCCAATTCGCCGATACGGATGCCGTACGGAGGATTGACGATTATAGTGGCATCTATAATATCAGGCAGCTCGCGGAAATCCTTGCGCTCCAAAGGCACACCACGTGTCCCCGTGATCTCACGCAGGTTGCTCCGGGCGGCATCCATGGCCTGGCGGTCCGAATCACTGCCGCGGATCAATCCATCCGGCAGCGGCCGGATTTTTGCATCACATTCGCCACGTACTTGCTCCCAAAGCAGTGGTTCGAAATCTGGCAAGACTTCAAAACCGAATTTCTCCCTTTTAAAGGCCGCGGGCACCCGGCAATAATGCATGAACGCTTCGGTCACAATAGTGCCCGAACCGCACATGGGATCGACCAGGGGCCTTTCTCCCTGCCAGCCGCTCAAGCGCACCAGGGCCGCAGCCAGCGTTTCCTGCAGCGGCGCCGCGACCGATTGCACGCGGTAGCCGCGGCGGTGCAGCGAACCGCCCGATGTGTCCAGGCTGATGAACGCCTGGTCACGGCGGATATTCAGATGGATCCCCAGGTCGGGATTTTCGGTATCGACATCGGGGCGGCGGCCGCTGTG
>JBAXOR010000237.1:0-2598 GCA_037133155.1 Chrysiogenales bacterium
AATACATTCGCCCGCAGGTTGGAAAAGGTTTTTCTATTTACCAAGATTCCCATTTGTATAGATCTTGTATCGGTTTGCGTTTCCGGAGATCAGGGAGGCGTTCATAATAACCTAGGCTCATCAATTCCACTATTCTGACCGGGTCGGGGATATTTAAAACGCTTTTTGCCTTGCCTTCGTCAAATGAACCTATCCAGCAGGTGCCCAATCCCTCACGAACGGCCTGCAAGGCAACATGGTCGAGAACAATAGCCAGGTCGATGAGATAAGCGGGATGGCCGCAGCGCATCACATAGGCGGGATTAAGGGCACAGGCAGCGATTATGATTGGTGCTCCTTTTAAAAATTGTTGGTGGGGAGATGCCAAATCGACAAGTTTTTCCTTTATATCGGGATTTTTCACCAAAATCAGTTTCCAATCCTGCTGGTTGCGCGCCGTTGGCGCCAGTCTGGCCGTTGCCAATATTCGCTCCAATTTTTCCGGTTCAATGGTTTTTTGGCTGTATTCCCGGATTGAGCGCCGATTCACGATCTCTTCAATGATTTTCACAGGTAATACACCCCTCCGAGCAAAAAAGTGATTGATTCACTCCTCACTGTGGCTTCTGAATCAATCAAAAAATTGCTAAGCCAGCGGCAATAGCGGATCTCTGCGAACAAACTCCATTGGCCGACAGGAAATTCGTAGCCCAGCAAGGTGTTGAAGGCTAAAACGAACTTTTTTGTATTATCGCGCAAATCAAGATTATCTTCGGTTTGGGGGAAAATTAAATGGTGTGAGGTGATAAAAACAAATTCGGGTCCTAAAGCAATGTAAGGAGATGCCTTGTCATTGAATTGGTATTTAAAAAATATCGGGAAATTGATAGTGGTGTTTTTATAATAACCGGCGACAATCATGTCTGGAGTATAGGCGATGGAAGCCTTTGCTCCTTTTTGGCTGTACAAAACATTGATTTCCAGTTTAATGTTCAGGTTGAGGTTAAAAGCCCAACCCAGGCCGAAGTCAAATCCGGTTTTTTGCTGCCGGTTCAGAAAATTTATTTCGGTAGAAAACAAATATTTGCTCAAATTCATTCCGACCATGGCCTTGATTTCACTGGCCGGAGCCGCTTGGGTCAGCAGGAAAAAAAAAAGAGCAGCCGTAATTTTGTTTTTCATCCGCTTAAGGGTATCATACGGGTACGTTTTTTTCAACGGGTACGGACAAATTTCCATCATCGGCCTGTAGAATCTAGTACAAATCCACTCAAAAACCTGAAGTTCAGAGGTATCCCAAGGACTTGAAATGATCAAGTTCTTCCCGGCTCAGCGATTTGAGGTCAGTCCTGGCTGCTTCGGTAGTTTTCGCCTGGATCAGGCGTAACCACCCCAAGAAGCGCAAGCGCAGGAAACTGGCCAGGTCAGGTTGTCCTTGAATCCGCGAAAGGGATGGTTCTTCGTACAGGTTATAAAGCTCCTCCCAATTGCGCTTGAGGGAGTTTATGTAATACCATTGGTTCCAGGCAGCGGCATAAATCTGCTCCTCTTTAAATCCTTGGGTCCTCACCATGCCCACGGCCTTGCATTGGCTCCCATCTAGGATAGAGGAGAAACTGGAGATATCGAATGGCCCATCCTGGCCCGTCAGGATTTTATAAATTGTGGGAAATATGGCTCCTGTTTGCACCATTGATCCTATTTCCCCTTTCAGTCCACAGGATGCTGGAAACTTGATGACCAGCGGCACTTTCGTGATTTCCGGATAAACATCGTAACCGTGGCTCCAGGCACCATGTTCATAACAAGCTTCGCCGTGATCTGCCAGAAGAATGATCAGGCTATCATCGTAACGTTTATTTTTCTTCAGTGTATCGATGGCTTGTCCGAACAGCGAATCCACGTAATTGATACAGGAATCATAGTCGTCTACAACATCCTGTACCTCTTCCGGAGAGTAGTACCTGCCATCACGGGTGATGTGGCGAATAACCAGATCTTTTTTTTGGGTGATAATCTTTTTATACTGATTCAGAAAAGGTGGTGGCGGGACAATGGGGAAGTGCGGTTCCATGAAATGCAGGTAGGCGAAGCCGGGGGCAGGGCAGGCCTGAATCCAGTCTCTAAAAGATTCCACCATTTTGTAGCTTTGACCAAAGCGGTAATCCTGCAGGAATTGCTGGTAGTGGTCTACACTGCGAGCGAATCCGGAGTGATTGGAAATGTGGGCATTGGCAGTAAAAATTGAGGTCGCGTATCCCGATTTTTTTAAAAACTGGGGGAGAGTCAGTATATTTTTGTCCAGAATATCAAGTATGCCCAAGATCTGGTGGTGGTCAGGGTAGAGTCCAGTGAAGATCGATCCAACCGCTGCTGGCGTATAACTGGCATTGCTGAAGGCTTTTTTGAAAACCAGGCTATCCTTAGCAAATTCAGAAATGCGTGGGGCCGTGTCCCGGCTGTAGCCGTATAACCCCAGGTGATCAGCTTGGCATCCATCAAGAAGAAAAATAAAGATATTTTTGATTTTTTTTTTGTCAATGGGTATGGCGGCTTCTATGATTACGGGTTCGTTTTTTTTCGTTTTAGCGGCACGGTACCAAAGGTGGGAAATATTGG
>JBAXOR010000238.1:0-2583 GCA_037133155.1 Chrysiogenales bacterium
TCGATCTCAACGGTAGGCAGGCTTTTGTCCAGATAGGTTTTGATAACAATCGATTTATCGAAAGTGCCTGATATGATTTTCAACGAATCGGCAATGACTCCATTCAGGTTGGCGGCCTTGGTATCATATTTGCCGCCGCGGGCAAAGGCCAGTAGTTGGCCTGTCAGTTCGGCTGCCCTTTTGGCGCTTTTTTCGATGATGTCAACGGGTTTGAAAAAAAGGTCGTCTTCCTTGACGATGGTTTTCATCCAGGAAGCATAGCCCAGGATGCCGCCTAAAATATTGTTGAAATCATGGGCAATGCCTCCGGCCAGCAGGCCGATGGATTCCATCTTTTGCGCTTGGAGATAACGCTGTTCCAGAAGTTTGCGTTCCGTGATATCGCGCATAATGCCGCGGTAACCGATCACGCGGTCGCTTTCATTGTACTCGGCCCGGGCCGTGATCAGCACCACGACCGCTTTGCCGTTTTTTGTTTTCAAATTGACTTCATAATCCTTGACAAAACCGGATATCATGATCGCGGCCAGGAATTTTTCTCCGTCCCGGGAATTTTCGTAAAGATCACGGGAGATATTGATTTGCAGAAGCTCCAGCCGGGTAGCATATCCGAACAATTCCACTCCGGCCTGGTTGATGTCGGTCAAATTGCCGTTAATATCGGCCATGTAAATCACATCCTGCGATTCTTCGAACATGGTGCGGTATCTCCGCTCAGACAGCGCCAACTCGCGCGCGGTTTGTTTATGCCACAAAGAGTCGGCGATATGCTGGGAAACGAAGATCAGCAATTCGCGGTCCCTTTCGGAATAGTGAAAACCCTCCTGGTAACTTTGGATCACCAGGACGCCGAAAGTGCGCTCCCCCTTTTTCAACGGGACGCCCAGCCATTCGCTGGACGGGGGGCCGATCAGCTCGATCAACCCATCCACGGCCATCTGTTCGACCTGCTGGTCCGAGGCCAACAGCGGCTGGCCCGTCTTCAGGACATATTCGGTCAAGCCCCTGCCCAGTTTTTCGGGCTTGGGTGGAGAATCGAATTCATCGAGGAAATATGGAAAGCTGAGCATTTGCCCGGAAGTGTCGGTCAGGGCGATGTAAAAATTACGGGCATAGAGCAGGCTGGAAATTATGCCGTGAATGGCTTTATACAGAGCGTCCATGTCCTTGGCCTGGCTGGCTTTTTCGGAAATCTGGTAGAGCGCCGATTGCAGGATCTCCGACTGGCGGTGCCGAACGATTTCGTCCTCCAGCTGGCGATTGGAAAGTTCCAATTCCAGGGTGCGTTCGCTGACCAGCACTTCCAGCTGGTCGCGGTACATTTTCAGTTCATCCTCCACCTTGAGGTGCTCAACAGCCATGGCGATATAGTCAGCCAGGAAATGAAACATTTCCATATCCTTTTGCCCATACGCGGTTTTGCTGTCGTAACTCTGCACCACCAGCACCCCGATCACGTCTCCGGCAATTTTCAAGGGCACTCCCAACCAGACCTTGGACGGGGCGCCGACCAATTCCACCTCGCCGCGATGCTGCAACTGCCGGTGTTTTTTTTCATCGACCAGTTGGGTTTGACCGCTGCGGCGCACGTAATCGGTCAGGCTTTTTTTCATCTGTCCGGGCGAAAAATCATTGCCGTTATCGTATTCGTCAACAGAAAATGGAAAAGTATAAATGTCGGTTTCCGGGTGGTACAAGGCCAGGAAAAAATTACGCGTATCAATGATGTCCGCCAGTTTGTTGCGGATGGTGGCCAACAGCTCGGCCAGGTTTTCGGCAACCGCCACCGCCCGGAGAATCTCCAGCAGGACCATGTCAAATTTTTCCACGAAAACTTTGCTGTTTGTTTTTTTGTCCTTAAGCAAATTTTTATCTTTTCGCACCGCTTTCGCCATGATGCCTCACAGGGTAATACGTATTATAAGAAAAATGTGAGAGAAAAGCAAAACAATTTTGTTCACTTTTCAGACCAAGCTTTACTTGCCTTGGATTTTATGATAAAAAATCAGGAAATTACACGTTGATTAGGGAGGTCCCATGTTCGTTAAAAATTACCACGAAGTGCCGGCCGAGGCAGTCACCATGACCGGAGCCGAAAATGTGACCATCCGCTGGCTGCTGGGCAAGGATTCAGCGGCGCCCAATTTTTTTCTGCGTTTATTCGAAGTTCAGCCCGGCGGGCACTCACCTTATCACACCCACGCCATGGAGCATGAAATTTTCATCCTCGAAGGTCAGGGGCAAATCAAAGCCAAGGGCAATACTTTCCCCGTCAGTGCCGGCTTCTTTGCCCTGGTCGAACCCAACGAAGAACACCAGTTTGAAAATATAGGCAAGTCCGTTTTCAAATTTCTCTGCATTATCCCGATCCAGGCTTGAATTAAATATATTGAGCATGGAGTGACAGGTCGCGACCTGTCACTACTTTCGGATCAGTATTTTAAATTTAATTCCTATACCATCACTATGTTTTTTGGTTATCTCTATTAGCTACCAAAAACATCTAGTGTTGGTATAATCACACTAGATGGTTTCAGCGACTTTCAAACAATGCTGAAACCATAGTGTGATTATTCCATTTTT
>JBAXOR010000239.1:0-2582 GCA_037133155.1 Chrysiogenales bacterium
AAAAAGGCAAAAGCCATCGTGAAGGCGAAGAAGGTGATGATCAGTGATTCGCTGAGGAATTGAAAAACAAGGTCCCAGCGGCTGCAGCCCAGGGTTTTGCGGATGCCTACTTCGCGGGAGCGGGTTGAGGAAAGGGTGGCTGAGAGGTTGACGAAGTTGATGGCCCCGATCAGCAGGATCAGCAGGGCCGCGAAGGAATAGATATATATATAATACATATTCCCGGGAGGTTCGATCTCATCGGGAAGATTGGATCTCATGTGCAGCGAATCCAGGGGTTGGAGAAAAAATTCGAGCAAGCGCATCTTGACTTGGACCCGTTTTTCAAAAGCCGAACGGATCTGGGCCGAAAAAGGCTGCAATTGTTTGTTAAAAGCCGCAAAATCAGTTTCGCGAACGAGTTTCACGTAAGTATACTTGGGGTGGAATTCAATCCAGTTCTGGTCAAGGTCGGGCACGTAAACCAGCAGCGTGGCCATGGAGATCAGCATATCGTACTTCAGGTGGGTGTTGGCCGGGGCATCGCGGACGACCCCGGTCACCTCGAAGTCCTCGGTGACGGCCGCGCCAATATCATAATCGAGTTCGATGCTCAGGTTCTTGCCCAGCGGTGGCGTGGTGCCGAAATATTTCCGGGCCGTGCTCTCGCTGATGACTACCGTTTTTGGCCGCACCAGGGACGTCCTGGCGCTGCCTTCCAGGAAAGGGATGCGCAGGATCTTGAATATCTCGGGATCAACGAACCAGACCCGCTTCTCGAAAAAACGGTTCTCGCCCCGGGTCACCAGGACATGCCTGGAATTTTCCAAAGGGGGAATAACCCTGGCAATGTTCTCGGCCTGGCTCAGCTGCCCCCGGATGGCGGCGGCCAGGGGGGCGGGAGCCGACGCAGTGGAGAAATCACCCATGGGGGTGACGCGGCGGTAGGCGATGCGAAAGATCCGCTCATGGCCGGGATGGTAGGTATCGTAGGTCAATTCGTTGGTCACGTAGAGGATGACGACCATGCTGCAGGCCACGCCGGCCGCCAATCCGAAGACCTTTATCAAAAAAAAGGACTTGTTTTTCAGCATGTTGCGCAAAGTGACTTCCAGGGTATTTTTCAGCATCAGCAGTTTCCAGTAGACCAGGTGGCTGAAAAACCCGGGCAGCGACTTCACTGCTTGCAACAGGATCCAGCGCTTGGCATAGCCGGAACCTTTTTCCGCCTCGGCGCGAGTATACATTTCTTCGAAACAACCGTCGACATCGTCGATCTCATCGATGGTCAACAAACGCCGCAGAAATCCAAAAGGCGTTTTGACGTGGTTTTCTTTTTTCATATTTTTTCCTCCGCCGGCGAAACAAACTCCGTCCAAAGCCGGTTGTAGGCTTTCTGCAATTCCACCATGGCAACGTGGCCCTTTTTGGTCAGGCGATAAAAGCGGATCGGTTTCTTGCTGGCAAAACCGGGATTCCTGTTGGTGCAGGATTCGATGTAACCGTTGATGTTCAAGCGGTTCAGGGGCGCATAGATCGTGCCCACCGAGTACTGGGTGCCGGTATAGTGATAGACCTGCTCGCGGATGGTGATCAGGTAGGCTTCGTCCTGCAGGCGATGGACGGCCAGCAGGATCTGCTCTTCTTTTCTGGTCAGTTCTTTCATTTTGCCTCTTTTCACTTCGATAGTTTCGAAGTAATATGTTATACGCAGGATCACTTCGAATTGTTCGAATTAATTTTATTTTTTTTTACTGTGATTTTTTTGAAAGGAAATTAGAGATGTCAGCTCGAGTTGGCCTGCGCCGGCTGCCTAAAAACAAGCCTATTCTTAAAGTTGCCCCATAGATTCCTTTTTGATCCGGATAAATGAATGTCAATACTGAAACATTCGGGACAAGGCGGGCTTTTTCAAGCCTAAATCAGCAGGCTGCTAATCCTCTTTGCGGCCAGGGCCGCGGTTGAGAAAGCGGCTTGGAGATTATATCCACCCGAATCGCCATCAATATCCAGAACTTCGCCGATGAAGAAAAGACCGGAAATGAGCCGGGATTCCATTGTTTTCGGGTTGATCTCATCCAAGGCAACCCCGCCCCGGGTCACCATCGCTTCAGCAATTCCACCAAGGCGGCTGACAACAAAAGGACAAGCGGTCAGGAGGTCCAGAAGGGCCAGGCGGGCATCCCTGGAGAGGTGAGCCCCGGTCTGGTCCTGATTGATCCCGGCCAGGTCGAGGAGTTTTCTGACGAAGCGGTCAGGCAGGTCGAAAGCGGCCAGGATTTTCCTGACCTGACGATTTACGGACGCGTGGATCCGGGCAAGCAGGATTGCTTGCGCCTGCTGAAGATCAACGCCTGGCAGGAAGGATATGCGCAGGGTATCCCGCGGACGGATATAGCGCGAAAAATCAAGAATTCCCGGTCCGGACAGTCCGCTGTGGGTGAAAAGCAGATCGCCGCTATGTTGCCGCACCTTGCGATTGGCGCGGATGAGAGAGATGGTCGCATCGGTAAAGGAAATGCGGGAAAGGGAGGCAAATTGATAGTCCTGAATAGCTACGGCAGTCAAAGCCGGCCCCACCTCCGTTACTCGATGTCCCAGGC
>JBAXOR010000240.1:0-2550 GCA_037133155.1 Chrysiogenales bacterium
ACGGCCGCCGATATTTTTGATTATCTGCGCATCCTCTATGCCAAAATCGCCGATTTCTACTGCCCCGGATGCGGCAAGCAAATTAAAAAATTCAGCATCGATGAAATCATCCAGGCATTGCTGGCGCGCAAAACCGGGCCACTGCAAATTTGTTTTGCCTACCAGGGCGATGTTTCATTTTTAATAAACCGCGGTTATTACTTCCAGATCAGCAAAGGCCGTAAAACCGCCATTGACAGCCAGAGCAGGAATCAGGAGATACTGGTTTTGGTCGATGAGCTGGAAAACCGGCCCGAAAACCGCAGCCGGATATTCGAAGCCGTTGACAGCGCCATGGCCTTAAGCCGGAATACGATAACCGTGTATCATGACCGCCAGCCCCTGCATTTTCCGGTCGTACTTTTCTGCCCTGGCTGCCGGCAAGAATACGAAAACCCGGACGAAAATCTTTTTTCGTTCAACAGCGCCCGGGGCGCCTGCCCGGCCTGCAAAGGCTTGGGCGCCGCGATGGGAATCGATCCGGGCCTTGTCCCTTGTCCTGAATGCGGCGGCAGCCGCTTCAACCGCCTGGCAACGTCATTCCGGATCTCAGGCCTGACGATCGCCGATTTTTTAGCCATGACCATCGGCGCCGCCGGCTCCCTGATCAGGGCTTTGGACCGGAGTTCATATCAAAACAAAATTTCCCACGAGGTTTTTGCAGAGATTGCCGCCAAACTTGAATATCTGATTAGTAGCCGGCTGCACTACATCCACCTGAACCGTCCCACCTTCACCCTCTCCAAGGGCGAATACCAGCGCATTAACCTGGCTTTCATCATGGGCTCCACCCTCTCCGATTCACTGTTGATCATCGATCAGCCTTCCGCGGACCTGCATCCGGCCGATTATGAAAAGATGGATTTTTTTCTGAAAAAACTGAAAGAAAACGGCAATACCATCGTTCTAATCGAGCACAATCAGCGCCTAATCAGTTATGCCGATCATGTCATGGAACTGGGGCCAGGTGCGGGCATTGAAGGCGGAGAAATAATCTTTGCCGGGAGTAAGGATGATTTTTTCAGTCAACAGTCAACCATCACCCAAAAATATTTCAACATGGCCGCTGACAGGATAATTGAAACAAAAACAGCGGCCAAATTCTGGACTTTTAAAAACGCCGGCAGCCATAACCTGAAAGGTTTTGATTTCCAAATCCCGCGCCGGGCATTCACGGTCATTGTCGGGGTCAGCGGCGCCGGCAAAAGCACCCTATTATATGATGAAATATATCTGAAGCATCAACCGCTCTCCGGCGGCAGCGAAATCGTCCATCTCGACCCGGGCGGCAGTTCAAGGCGCGGCAGCACCAATATCGCCGGATTTTTTGATATTTCCCCCCTCCTCCGGGATTTTTTCGCCGCCCTGAAACAAAGCCGCCTGCTGGGGTACCTCCCCGGACACTTTTCATTCAATTCACCGCTGGGACGCTGCCCGGAATGCAAGGGCCGGGGCTATCTGGAGATTGAAATGCAATTTTTACCGGCGGTTAAAACCACCTGCGCCCATTGCCGCGGCAGCGGGTTTACTCCCGATATCTTAAAAATCACTCATAAAAATAAAAACATCGCCGCGGCCCTGGCCCTGACCATTAATGAATTCATCCGCGATTTTGGCGGCGATATTCCACAGGTTCAGGTTGTTGTGGAAAGCCTGCAGGACAATGATATGGGCTATTTGCAATTGGGGGAGAAACTGAGCAGCTTGTCCACGGGCGAACTGCAAAAGCTCAAGCTGCTCAAGTACCTGGATCAGGAAAAAACGGATATTGTCTTCCTGCTGGACGAACCATCATTCGGCCTGCACCCCCATGATATCGCGGTAATCAAAAAACTTTTCGACCGCTTGCTGAAAAACCGCAATACCATAGTGGCGGTCGAGCACAACTTGGCACTGATCGCCAGCGCCGATCATGTCATCGAACTCGGCCCCGCAGGGGGAGACCACGGTGGTTACATGCTTTTCAGCGGTACCCCGGCTGCCATGATGAGAAATAGTAAATCTCTGACCGGAAAATATCTGAAAATTTATTTGAAAAACACTTGACAAAAACAAATTATCAAATTAAATAAGAAAATATAAAAATTTGCGAAGGAGTATGCGCGGATGGAACAAATTGAAATTATTTCGTGGCAAACGCTTGACACCCTGAAAGCCGCCGCGACCAAAATCATAGAAGTGGTTGGCGTCCTGGACACCGATGAACACATGTCGGTGTTTTGCTATATCGAGGACGACTACCTGGAACTGTTTTACAGTGAACTGGACGCCAATTTCATCAGGCATTTTGAAGATGAGGATGAATTCCACAAGACCATTGAAATACGCAAAACCGAATTCGGCGCCGAAAATTTCGAAACCATGAACTATTACGAAGAAGAGGAAAACTTCGGCGATGATGATTCCGAAGAAGATCTGGATGGCTTCGATATGAAAGACGACGAAGGGGACGAAGATTATTAGTAACTTAAAGCAAATTAACTTGGTAAAAAAACAAGATAATTTGCTTTC
>JBAXOR010000241.1:0-2541 GCA_037133155.1 Chrysiogenales bacterium
CATTATCGAAGCAAAGATTGCGTTCACATGCAAACGGCCACAAACAAGTTAGCATGTTATAAGTATAGGTTGTACTCACATCAGCCCAACGTAAAAGTGAATCGAATTGATCCCCAGGAGAGTCTGAAACAGAAGCTGTATATTTAGAGTATTCTCTTAGTGCGATTGAGAAGCTTTTTCTTGCTTTGTTTTTTGTTTTAGGATTAAGATGAATACCCCAGCGGTTTCGATCTTTGACCGTGGATGGGATCATCTGATATAAATCTTCTTCGATGGTCTCGGGATTAAAACTGAGTTTCTTACCTTTGGGAATATTGAAATAGTGTTTATTAAAATTCTCCAAAAGATCACCCAGGAAAAACGTCTCTTCGGGGTCGGAATCAGCCATGTCAATTGTCGGAACAATGAAATGCGTATTGTGGTTCAAATAATTTCCCGAACTGATCAATGAGGCTGCATCCATGGAATCGAGATACCAATAAGGCGAACGGAAAATAATTTTATGTGTCAGCCCCAGTGTTCGAGCAATGCGGGCTGCGTTTTTCGTTTCGGCATTGGGTTGAGTACACAAGGTAACAGTTTTCATAGGTTTTCCGAATGCGGCGGCGGCAATGCGAGAATCTAGGCCACCACTTAAATATAAACGAGGATTCGGGGAAACTTTTTTATACCTTTCGGCACTGACGCGAAGCCCAGCGGCAATGCGCTTTCCCCAATTTTTGGCGCTTACTCCCTTTTCCGGTCTATATCTTCGCTCCCACCAGTTTGAAACCATCAATTCTTTATCAGGAGAAAGTAACGCTTTCTGTCCTGCCAATAAGCAGTGCATCGCCTCAAATATGCCATGCTTGCCGATATGGCGGCCGTAGTGAAGAAGCGACCATAGGCCGGCAAGATCGATCTTTGGAGTTTCCTTAAGACAAGCGGCAATGGCCGTAGGAAAATTTCCGGCGATCCAGATATTGTTTTCTTTGTAGGTCCAAACAGAACGGGAAGCAAATCTATCAACAAAGGAAACAACTTCATTTTTTCGTGAATTAAAAAAGAAACAACTGAACGATCCGTTCAATTGCTCAATGGGAAAATCATTTGCACTTGACCACCGTTCCAGAATATTGCGTGAAGTGATCTCCTGATCAGGATCAAAGTTGCAAAAACTACCGGTTCCGGTGATAACCCCGCATAAGATCAAGGCATCCCCTTTTTCATTTTTCTGCACATAAACATCAGGAATATGATGTTTGTTCCACGCCCAAAGCAAAACTCTGAAAGAGCGACTGATCTCAATAACTTCTGTTTTGAGGGCCGGGACATTTTCGACTGAGAATACCTTTCGGAACCGGTCCACCCTTGCCTGGAAATCATCGACCTGGCCGACGAATGCAACCCAACCGCCCATTACTGCCACCCCTTGGGCATTGCGAAATGCAAATTGGGGACATCCATATCAGTAAAGTCCAAGTTAAATGTTTCTTCAGGCAGCAGCGGCCATTTTTTTATTCCAACAGCCCGGGCAATATGGGGAATTGTGTCCCAATCTATGCCCATGGCCTTCACACCCAATGCGTCCACAAGTACGGGATTGTCTCCACCAAAAACGATACCGGCATTGACCGGCTCGCCAGACATGGGTCCCTCCCCTTGTTGGGCAATGATGCCGTCGATGATGCAGAGCATCTGGCGTTGAGGAGTATCGCGCATTACGCCATTTCTATCGGCATAGATCGCAATACGGTTCAAGTCCAATATGGTTCTCCAAATCGTATCATTCCCCTTCCAGTTGCCGTGCTCGATATGCTGACCAATTAGGATTTTTTTCTTTTGCATCAAATTGCGCAAGGTTCGGAATCCCGGAATCCTTTGAATGCCGAAACTGGTGCGTAAAAAACGATAAGCCTTTCTGGAAGCTACGTAATGGGCGGCTGGATAATCGGGGAAGGAATCGCCCAATGGTGGCGGACCGGGCCGGTGATGGGGCATGCATTCCTTCAGATAAACCATTCCGATCATATTTTTCAAAGCCATGGAAACGCCGGCCTTGCAATGGGTTTTCATTTTAGCAACATTGATGATCAGATCGGCGTCCAAAATGGTTTTGGAAACCAGGTACTTGTGCATTCCGGAGCGGTGATACTGATCGGTCCGGCTTTCCTGGACTTTGTGCGGGTCAATATGATCAATGGTAGAATCAGCCAGGGTATAATAGTGAATACCTTCAACGCCATCTAATTCGGAAAACATACTGTCTTTGCCTAAATCAACTTCCACATAGCCCAATGGATCGCCGGTCTGTTTCTCTTGATAGAAATGACCCTTCTGGTCTTCTTTTAAAACCAGTGGCCTCAGATCGCATACGCTTAAATCAATATTTTTTTTGTTTCTCAAATCGGTCACCATCGAACCGATCCCGGTTTTTTTCAAAATGGCGTTGAAATCCGCCCCTTCAACCGGATTGTCAGCGATCACGATTAAAGCATTCCCCTGGCTCATTTTTCCGAAATGTTCGATCAATGGCCGCAAGACAGATGCGTGAATAACGCT
>JBAXOR010000242.1:0-2528 GCA_037133155.1 Chrysiogenales bacterium
AAACTGGATGAAATCCTGAAAATGCTCAGTCCCGATGTCAATCTGGTGATTGTTTATGGCCAGGACCAGTACCTGGACAAATCCCGTGACGATTTGAAAGCCCTGGCCAATCTCATGCTTCAGCTCGGCAAAGTCGGCCAATCCGGTAATGGCCTGATCTTGATCCGCGATTACGCCAATGCCCAAGGATTGCTGGACATGGGGGTTGATTCCCGCTACTTGCCCGGCTATGGTACCGGAAGAATCGAGCGCTTCAGTAAATTATGGAACGTGAACATGGAGGAAATTTTCAAACCTGTGGATATCATGAAAATGCTGCGCAGCAAAAAAATCAAAGCCTTGCTGATTTTTGGGGAAAATCCGCTTCTTTCAAACGCGGCACAAAAGCTGTTTCAAGGTTTGGAATTTGTTCTGCTGCTCGACTTTTTCAGGACCGCCACGGCCGAAGAAGCTGATGTGGTACTTCCCGCTTCGACCCCGCTGGAAAGCGAAGGCACCTTTACCGCCTGTGATCGCCGCGTACAAAGGAGCAAAGTGCTTTTTCCGCCCAAAAGCGGTTTCAGCAACCGCGAAATCATCACCACGCTTGCCGAAAAATTGGCAATGCCGCTGCAATTGGAAAGTGCGGCCGATATTTTTAAGGAAATCCAGCAAGCCAACTCATTCTACCAGACCATCGCCAGTGACGTTTTTTGGGGCAAAGACCTATTCCGGGTGAATTTCCATACTGTCAATGGCAAAGGAAAATTTTCCCCCCTAACCATTGACCTTGCCACCTGCAACCTGGAGAAACAGAATCTGCTGGCCAGCGAAACCTATCTCCAGTTAAAAATTAAAAACAAATTAATGGTATAATACATTCGCTGCGTTAAAAGGCATTTATGGTGAAAAAGATAATTCAACGTAAAGAATGTATTGAGTGCGCCAAAAAACTCGAATATGATTTAAAGGAAAGGATCAAGGAACTCGAATGCCTGTACAATATCAGTTCCCAAATTGAATCCGGGAAAAATCTAAGTCAAATTCTTGAAAATTCAACGTCTTATTTGGTCAAAGGCTTTCAATATCCGGAAAAAGCCTGCGCAGCAATCATTTTCGAACAAACCCAATATTCCAATAAACCATACCCCGGTGAAAACATCCAAACATCATTGCAGGCCGATATCGTAGTTAATGGCATTCCCAGGGGACATGTAAAAATCGGCTATCTGGACAAAGCTGAATTCCTTGAAGAAGAAAAAAAACTTATCAAAGAAATCGGCCGCATGATTTCCAAGGCCATTGAAAAACTCGAATTGCAACTGGAATTAAAAAAATATGTCGGCAATTTGAAAGAATTGGTTAAAGGCAAAACCAAGGAACTGGAAAAATCCAAAAAACGCTTTGAAGATCTGTTTGAAAATGCACCGGACGGGATTGTCATCTCAAAATTGAATGGCGATATCATCAAAGCCAACGGGGCTTTCTATCGCATGCTACATTACCCGGAAAACGGTTCGGTGAAACTGAATTTTGTTAAAGACAAATTGTATGCCAATATTTCCCGCATCCGGCCTTACATTTTTAAAATATTGAAAAAAGAAGGACACTTGGAAGGGATGGAAATGACCCTGCTCGACGCCAAAGGCAGCCAATGCCCGGTAATCGGCTCGTTCATTTATGTGGATGTGGATGGCCGGCGCTGTGTGGAAGCTGTTTATAAAGATATCCGTTTACGTAAGGAACTGGAACAGAAGCTGATCGAGCAGAATGAAAATCTTGAAAAAATCGTTAAAAAAAGGACCGCCGATCTGGAAAACCAAAAAGACCTGCTGGTTGACAAAAATGAAGAATTGTTGTCCTTAACTGAAAAATTAAAAGAAAGCAAAAACAAGCTACAGACCCTTTTTGACGCCATTACCGATCAAGTCGTCATGATTGACAGTGATTTTAACATTAAAATGGCCAATCGCAAGGAAGGGACGGACAGCGGCAAGTGTTTTGCCAAGATTTTTAATTTGGATCAGCCCTGCCAAAAATGCCCCGGGGCACTGGTTTTTCAGCAAAAAAAATCTATTACCCTTGAACAAAAATACGCTGATGATTATTACTTGCTGCAAGCTTATCCAATTTTTAATGAGCAAGCCGAAGTGGCGGGGGTGTTGGAGTTCTCGCGCTTGATTACCAAACAAAAAAACATGGAAATGCAACTGATGCAGACCGACAAACTGGCTTCATTGGGACAGCTGGTTTCAGGGGTCGCTCACGAAATCAATAATCCCAACACTTTTATTCGCGGCAATGTTTCGATCATCCAGGAAGCAATGAAAGATATTTTGCCTATTCTTGATAAATATTACCAAGATGACAAAGATTTGCAAATCGCCCGCCTTAAATATGATGTGTTTAAAAACAACATTCTGATTTTATTGGAAGATATGGCCCAGGGGACCAATCGCATCAAGGCTATCGTAGACGGCTTGCGGAAATTTGCCAAAAAAGACGAAGGTGTTTTAAATGATGACGTGGACCTCAATGAGATTATCCAA
>JBAXOR010000243.1:0-2496 GCA_037133155.1 Chrysiogenales bacterium
AAACGGCGCTCAAGGCCACCGTGGACTGGTACCTGCAAAATCGCGCCTGGTGGGAACGCATCCGGAGCGGTGAGTATCAGAAATACTATGCCGCGATGTATGGCAACCGATGAATCCAGACATCCGTGTAGCGGCAACATTTCTTTGCAGGCCGAAACTCATGTGAATTCAGGCGCCGCGAATATTCTACTGCACCGGGACAATACCCGGCCCGCCGAAGCCGGTCGTGAAGATTTCGCCGTTGTACGAGAGTTTTACACACCATAAGTCGGAGCTGGCCTGATACACGGCATAGTCAGTTTTACCGTCGTCATAATCGCCGGCCATAGAGACTACCCCAGTTGCGCCAAAGAATTGGCGCCGATTGACCCCTATTCCGTATTGTAGAACCTCTAATCGTGGCGGGATATTACCTGATATTTAAGTGTCTTGGAATCCTCGTCGTAAATGTACCATTTTTCAGGTATTTTTTTTGAATCTAATTGTATTTTTGTTGCTTTAGTGCCTGTTTCGGCAATCATGCGACCACCAATCCATATTTCAGCATGCACAAACAATATTTTCCCAAAATCTATTTTTCCGTTTATTTCTTTTGCCCAACCCCGTCCAAGAGGCATACCATAAAACTTGAAATTACGATTGATATTATTTACAGAGGCAAATAAAACCTCGGTTTGCTTTTCTGAAGCTCCTTTAATTAAATCGTATGATTTGTATGATATTTTCCCGCTTTCACCTGTACTTGCGATATATTTCCATGTGTCTTCGGGATATATCGTCAAAGACAATAAAGAACCATCTTTAAATTCAATCAAGCAAAACAATCGATCCAGAGGTTGCGGAATCTTTGGAAGTTGCCCCGCAAGCGAATATTGATATAAAACTTGCATATAACAGACCGAGTTCTTTGCGTTCTCCATAACAATCTGGGGGCGGACATTAGAAAAACGAGCTGTTACACTGGATAAAACGCTATTCGTCATTAAAGCATCAGAATCGTCAGCTAAACATCGTGGACATGTCGTAACCATTAGTAACAAGGCGGAACATATCACAATCGTTGAACGAAACAAATTATTCACAGTTATCTCCTGATAGGATTTTCTTGGCTCAACGTTATATCTCTATTTTTTTCAATAACTTTGTAATTTCAACGACGCGGTTTCGCATCTCTTTCCCTAAATAATAGAGATACTTAACATTCTTATTAATCGTTTCGGCAAGTTTTTTGCGTTCGTTTTCTGTTGTAGCCGTCGTCAGTTTATTCAGGGAATTAGTTATAATCCTTTTAGATCCTAACCAGCTCATTTTCCCAGTCTGCCAGCAATAAATCTGAATATCGGTCCATGTACAGTTGCCTCCTATGGCTTGAGCAATCGCATACATGCTGACACCCTTTTTGATAAGCGATTCTATTTTCTGCTTTTGCAATTCATTGAATACCATGGCCTATCCTATCCTTTCGGTTTGTTGTTATTTTCTCGAACGACGGCTGTTTTCCTTTATGACCATCGTTATTGTTTGCCGGAAGACGGCTGGCTTCGCAGTCGGGAAGCTTGGCTTCGATGGAGTAGCGGACCAATTCGGAAGACGTCATGCCGTTCAGTCGGGCCAGGCGTTTCACCTTGGCCTTCAAATTGCAGGGGAGCCGAATGCTTTTCGTCAATTCTCTCATATGCTCTACAATGTAGAGCAAAGCGCATGTGTTGTCAATGTTAAAAACGACAAACATTTTGCTTTCATCGGCGGAAGAATTCGGCTATCTTAATAAGAACTCGATCGTTTTAAAATTATTGCTAACGGGCGCAAGAAGAATGCGAAAAGAAGCGTCATTGCCGGTCAGATTGGACACCGACCTGAGCCGAAGATTGGATCGGGCGGCAGAGCGCATGGGTCTGACCAAATCTGCCCTGATCCGCGTTCTGGTCAAATCGTTCGTGGATGAACTGGAGGCAAAAGGCGGCAAAATCACCTTTCCCTTGCGCTGGCAGGAGCAGAAACGAGATATCCCTTCTTCTTCGCTGAAATACGCCGCCGAATCCAAGGCGCGCCATGATGGCAAAGCCGGCAAACGGAACCGTGAGCAGTAATTTCTTGAGCAGGAACCCGCTGATTTCGCCGATTGACGCCGGTTTTTCAGGCTGGCGAATGAGCGGGATCCGTGATCTTCAACAGGTGAAAGAAGTCCCGGTAAAATCCCCGGTCGCGGGTGAGCAGGCGGTCGCATTGAACGACGGCATGGGCGCCGATGAGAAAATCCGCCACCAGGCGGAGACGCTTGCCGCCGGCGCTCCGGTATCGTTTCCAGGCAATCCCGGCTTCGGCCGCCGCTTGTTGGGTTAGCGGCAAAAACTGAATACCCAGGATGCGCATGGCCTTCTCAAAGGCCGCCTGTTCCGGGAAGACCGCCGCTGTTTCCGCCCATACCGCCTCACAGGCCACGATCGCGCCGAGCCGCAGGGCTTCACGCAAATGCTCGCCGGAAGCCTGGCCGAA
>JBAXOR010000244.1:0-2494 GCA_037133155.1 Chrysiogenales bacterium
TATGCAAATATGTTGGAAATACTAAAACAACCAAATCATGAAGAATATGACAGCTATATTGAGTGGTTAGGAGGAGAATTTGACCCTGAACATTTTGATATGGATGAATTAAATAAAATGTTAAAGACCAAAGATTACGGATATATAGAATGGGATGATTAAAACATTAAAATAAAACTTTTGGTTTTAAATTGCCAGAAGGTTTCAGACAATCAACGAATACAAAAGATTAATCTCAGTTTCCCAGAGCGAATCATCGATGGTTTCCAGGATCAGGGGCATATTGTCAAAACGGGAATCGTTCATCAGCAATGCAAAAGTTTCCAACCCAAGCTTGCCGCGGCCGATACTGTCGTGACGATCCTTACGGCTGCCCAAATCCACCTTGGAATCATTGATATGGGCCGCTTTTAAATACTGAAGACCAATGATTTCTGCAAACCTTTTCATGGTTTTTTCGTAAGTTTCAGCGGTACGCAGATCGTAGCCGGCGGCAAAGATATGGCAGGTATCCAGGCAAACCCCGGCCCGTTTTTCCAGGCCAACCAGGGCCAGGATGGCGGCCAAATGCTCGAAACAATAGCCGACATAACCGCCCTGGCCGGAAGTCGTTTCCAGCAGCAAGGAGACCTGATCGGTTTCGTCCAGGATATGCTTCATGCCCGCCGCGATCACGGCACAACATTTTTCTTCTTCCATGGCACCCAGGTGGCTGCCGGGATGAAAATTCAGATAATGCAAGCCAAGTTGTTCAACTCGCCGTGCTTCATCGAGGAGGGCCAGTACCGATTTTTCCCGCTTTTCCGGATCCGGGTGACCGAGGTTGATCAGGTAGCTGTCATGGGGCAAGACCTGCCATGGTGAAATGGCGGCCATCTCCAGGTTTTTTTTAAAAGCCGCAATGTTTTCCGCTTCCAGAGGCTTGGCCTGCCACTGCTTCTGATTCTTGGTGAACAGGGCAAAGGCCTTGGCGCCGATTTTTACAGCGTTAAGGGGAGCATTTTCCACACCACCGGCGGCGCTGACATGAGCCCCGACATATTTCATGCTCCTCCTGGCGGGAATGCTCGCCATTGTGCCGGCAAACCTGCGATCACCTGACGGCCTTGCGTACTGCCCAGACATAATAGACTTGATCATAATCTTCCGGACTGAACTGGCCTTGGGGCAATCTAAGGACCCATATCGAACGCGATTTGTCACTGACCCCGTCACCGGTCCAGACAACGAAATCCATCAGGCTGGCATAGAGCGATTTATCCATCTGCAACAGCGACAGGGATTCTTCAACCGTGGGCAGCCGCCAGCCGGAGTATCCGGCATAGATACGGTTGGCCCACCACTTGGCCTTGCTAAAAGCCATGGGTTTGTTCCACAAGGTCCACATCAAGCCGCTGGAAAAATCAACGATCACTTTTTCATTGCCGCGTTCCATCAGTTCAAACTGCACGATTGGTTTTCCAAGCTGTTGCAAGGCAGTATTCAATTCGGCTTGGCTCAACTCCACATAGTCGGAACGCAATTCCAGTTTTTGCGCTTGCTTGATCTTCAGCTGCAATTCCTGCTCGACTTTCTGCGCGGCTTTTTTTTCTAGGGCAGCAATCTTATTTCTAGCCCGGGCAGTAAATACACCCTGGGGATATAGCAGTATAAAATTCTGCCAGGCCGGCATTGTGTTTTCAGCATCAGCCTTGACAAAAGCCTGTTGTTCGGACTGCTCGATACTTTGAGCAGCCTGTTTTTGTTCCGCGGCCCTGGATTCGTCTGCGCGGATTTTTTTAGTGATCTGCTCTTCCAGCAGGCGCAACGGTTCGGTCATCTTGATTTTTTTGGCTTCCAAAACCACAGCCAGGGCGTTAAGAATATCATTGTTTTTTATAAAATTATTGGCTTGAAGGATTTTATCATTGACCAGTTTATCTATTTCATCCACTTTGGGAATTTGGACAACGGGGGGAACCTTGCGAACCGGCTTTTGCACCGCTGGCAACTGAGGTTTAATAACAGATACTTGGCTGACATTTTCGGCGGCAGGTCCGACGAAATTGAGTTTCCCCGAAAGCGCTAACCATAAAATAACCGCGGCGGCCAACGGCAGAATGAGCACTAACAAATATTTAAAATTATAAGCTACTTTTCTGGGGGATTTGGTTTTTTTTAAATATTTATCGTAAGGTTCGCTCACGAACAAAGGTTTTTCAGCAACCATTGCCGATAAGGCATCAGCGGGCAATTCTTTCTCCTCAGCATTTTTTTGCATAGCAATCGCTTCCCTTTGGGGTTCGGTGGCCAGTGAGGGATCGGTGTCAAATACCGCGCCCGGATTGCTTTTGAAGTCAAATGCGATTTTTGTGCCCGCGAATTCACTGGAACTTTCTTCAACAATTGCAATTTCCTCTGCTCGGGGTTCAATCTGAAGCGGAACATTTTCATCTTGACCACCATCGATCGTAAGCACTGGCGGCTCATTATTAACCAGGCTGAATACCGGTTC
>JBAXOR010000245.1:0-2482 GCA_037133155.1 Chrysiogenales bacterium
ACCTGGATGTGCGCAGTTTGCGGCTGAATTACGAAAGCAACCTGATCGTGTACGACCCCGGTTACATCGGCGCCCTGAAACAGATCGTGTTGAACGATCAGGCCCATAGCGACGAGCTGAACCTGGTCACCTGGCAGAAGCGTCCCACGTCGCATCGCCTGCTGGAAAATGCCTGCTACCTGTTGATGCCCATGCTGTGAAAACCAGCAAGAAGGGGTCACCCCTCCATCCGAGTCCAGTAAAAGATAATGTTGTTTTGCGCTTGCGTCCAGGGGATGGTCGGGTAAATTACAATCTCATTTGTTATGAATTTGCTGACATCATGGCAATGGTAATGGCAATGCCTGAGCAATTAAATTAAAAAAGCGCACAATAAATAACCTGTATTGCTTTGAACCGACGGATCTAACAATCCTGTTGGCTATATTAAGTATTCAGGTTTTTCGAATAGCGGTGCAAGAATGAAAATAGTTCTGGTTACTGATTCGCATAATGCCGAGAACGGCGGGGCTGTCGCCGGCCGGCGTCTGTCGGAGGGCCTTAGGAAACGAGGCCACAAGGTTTCTATCGTCGCCACGGATGTCAAAGATGAGGGCGATTACAAAGTAAAGGGAAGCAACCCGTCTTTTTTCGGGGACTCGCTTACAAAAATGCAATTTCTTTTTGGTATCCCGGAAAAAGACGTTTTAAGGAAAGCCTTCACCGATGCCGATATTATCCAGATCCAGCTCCCCTTTTACCTGGGGTATGGCGCCGCCAAGATGGCCCGCTCCATGAACAAGTGCTTTATCGCCGGACACCATGTTCAGGCCCATAATGTAGTTGCGGCAGCGGGCAAGGACAGTAAAATCCTGGATCGAATAGCATCCGTGATTTTTAATTTCTTTCTTTTCAAACGAGTTCCGGTCATCCAGTGTCCTTCCCGTTTTGGCGCCGAACTTCTAAAAAAAGACGGGGTCAAATGCCGTTTGGAGGTTGTCTCCAACGGAATACCAACCGAGTATGCTCCCCGAAAATTCGCCCGGCCGGAATGGTTCGGCGATAATTTTGTTATCATGAGCATGGGACGCCATGTGCCTGAAAAAAGGCAGCTATTGCTGATCGAAGGGGTAAAGCTCTCAAAATATGCCGGTAAAATCAACCTGCTGCTTTGCGGCCAGGGCCAAATGTCGGAACAACTGATCGCCGCCGGCGCGCAATTGCCCATTCCGCCCCTGGTCAAGTTTGTAACCCAGGAAGAAAAACTTCAATATTTGAATACGGCGGACCTCTTTGTCCATGCATCGCTCGTGGATCTGGAGAGCCTGGCCTGCCTGGAGGCTGTCGGTTGCGGCCTGCCGTGCCTGATCGCAAATTCACCCCACAGTGCCGCTTCGCAGTTTTCCCTGGATCACCGCTTTTCCTTCAAATATGACAATGCGGACGATTTAGCCGCAAAGATTGATTACTGGTTCGAAAACAGGGGCCAGCTCCTGAACATCAGGGAACAGGTAGCAGCCATGGCCGAACAATACCGCTTTGAAAAATGCATGGACAAGATGGAGAAGCTGTATCGCGAGACTATCCAGAATCACCGGCGTTGAGCAACCTCGCTTGGTTTAGACATGGGAACACGCAAAGGCAACGATGATAAAAAAACAGCGCAGAGAGATACCGGAAGAAAAGATCATTGTTATCACGCACAACACCAAGAAAATTGATTTTACCAAGCCGTATAAATTCATCTATTTTGACTGGTGGTTTCATCTCTTTACACTGCCGGCTTTTCTGTTCTGCTACTTACTGGGCCTGCTTTGCGCGTTTTATTGCGGGCTTCGTGTGACCGGCAGAAAAAATGCACAGATCCTGAAAAAGCAGGGATGCATCACCATTTCCAACCATTGTCACTACTTCGACACCGTATTTGCCAGCTGGGTCCTTTTCCCGCAGAGGCTGTATATCTCGGTTGCCCAAAGAAATTACGAAGTACCCATTATCCGGCGTATTCTGCGTATCGTGCGGGCTTTTCCCATTCCGGCCAAACTGAATGCGGGATTACAAATGATCATTACACCCGTGGGCGAAGCTCTGAAACGTGGGCACCATGTTCATTTCCTTCCGGAAGGGGATCTGGTCTACCTCAGCCAGGAGATTTTCCGCTTCAAACGCGGCGCTTTTTATCTAGCCTATATTCATCAGGCGCCCATTCTTCCAATGGTCTACATTCTGACCCGGCGTTATCTGTTTGGAAAAGAGCAAAGTCCCCATTGGCCCCAAACACGGCTGGTTATCGGAGAACCTTTCTTCCCGCCGCCGCTTAGAGCCGACGGCGCCTATCCCAGCGAAGAGCTCGATGATATGATGGAAAAAGCTGCCAGCTGGATGGAAGATACCATCGTATTCTATCATTCAAATAATTCAAAAAAGATTAAAAGCAAAGGAGGCGCTTTGTGATCCGTCTTGCTGATATGTGTTATCGCCACCGCTGGGTGGTGCTCGGGGC
>JBAXOR010000246.1:0-2480 GCA_037133155.1 Chrysiogenales bacterium
CTACGTGTCCCTGCAGCTCGGAGAAAAAATTTACTATGCCGCTCAGGATCCGTTCCTCGGCTCCGGCAACCGCTTCCAGCTTGCTGCCACTGTTCAGCCAAGCATCCGCCTGAACCTGGACCTGGAGTATATCCGCGACGCGCTTTCGCGCCGGGTGGCCGGCAGGCGCGAGCCGGTCTACACGGTCCAGATTGCCAACCTGCTGGCCAGCTACCAGTTCAACCGCTTTTTTTTCGTGCGCGGCGCGCTGCGTTACGATGATTATCAAAAACAGCTGCTGACCGATTTTCTGGCTTCGTTCACCCTGATCCCGGGAACCGTCATCCACCTCGGTTATGGTTCGCTCTATGAAAGCCGGCAATGGGCCGATGATCACTGGGTGCCCGGTCAGGGCCGCCTGCATGAAATGAAAAACAGCCTGTTCTTCAAAGTCAGTTATTTGTGGCGCATTCACTGAGAACCGGGAGCGTTCATAAAGCGGCTTTTAAGACAGTGCCGACCGATCAAGTGACCCGGCACCCGCTTCGATTTGTACTTTTAAAAAAATAAAGATAAAATTGACAAGAACGCCATAAGGAGGACCATGAGTCTCCAGAACAAAGTCTGCCAGTTCTGCAAGGAAGTCAATCCCGCCGATGCCCGCGAGTGCCGCAGTTGCGGCCGCTATTTCATCGCCGCCGCCGGGAGAACCGCCGAGGTTACTCCGGCCGATGTGATCAAACAACCGGCCGTTATCAGCAGCGCCGTTCTATTGCTGTCGCTTTTCCTGCCCTGGTTTTCCGTCCTGGTGTTCAGCGTGACCGCCGTGCAGGTCATCAGCCTTTCCAAGGATGCCGGCGGCTTCAGCATGCGGGCCGGCGGGCTCTTCGCGCTCACCCAGGTCCTTTTCTACCTTCTCCCGGTCGGTTGCATCGCCATTTTCGTATTGGCTCTCCGCGGCTCCAGCCTGCGCCTGGCCGGCACCCTGACCGGGGCTTTGCCCACGGCGATATTCATCCTGATGCTCCTGCAGAGTTCCCAAATCCTGAATATCATGGGCATCGGCTTTGTCATTGCCATCCTCGCCGGCATCGGGCTGATCGCATTCAGCCGCCGGGAATCATAAAAACAAAGAGTCAAATCGTATTTACAAAATGGTGAGCCGTGCCATTTTCTAATAGACGTCCAGGTCCTTGGCGGAGACCACCTTGCCGTTGTAGCGGTCGGTGATCTCCTTTACCAATTCTTTGTCTGTAACGCCCCAAAAAAGCTGGTGATAGAGGATCAACAGGCCGGGCTTCAACTGCTTGGCGATCTCCGCCAATTCATGGGTCGAGGTATGGAACTGGGGATGGTATTTCTGCCAAAAAGGGGTGCGTTCCTTTAATTTTTCCTGGGAATAGACTTCATGGACCAGGATATCGGCTCCCTTGCATTTTTCCAGCAGGTTGGGGCACGGACGCGTATCACCGGAGATGGCGATCACCCGGTCGGGAGAGGTGAATTTGAAGCCGTACACTTCGGGCCAGCTGCCGTGTTCGACCCGGAACGCTTCCACCGTGACATTTTCATCTTGATATATTTTTCCTTCCTTGATCTCATGGGCATTCACCCGCCAACCTTGATTGTTGGCCGGTTCAAGTCCATATATTCTGATGCGGATATCTTCTTCATAGGCCTCCAGGATATGCTGGGTCATCGAGGTGATGCCTTCGGGGCCATATACTTCCAGGGGTTCATCCCGGCCCAGTACCCAGGGAGTCAGGATAAGATCAGGATAACCCGTGGT
Organism: Chrysiogenales bacterium; assembly: GCA_037133155.1. GTDB lineage: Bacteria > Acidobacteriota > Aminicenantia > UBA2199 > UBA2199 > UBA2199. The sequence continues at coordinate 1,769 of JBAXOR010000246.1, forward strand.
GTGATCGGAATGCAAATGGGTGAGAAAGGCGCGTTTGATGTTGGCAACCGTCAGACCTTCGATTTTCCCGCCATACTCGGGTGACAGGGCCGCTGCTTTCCGTATGAGCCCGGGACCAAAATCAACGATATAGGGGGTGTTGTTAACCACAATGGCCACGGAGTTGCCGGAATGCTGCGGGTCGGCATTGGGGTTGCCGGTACCCAGGAAAATTACCTGGGTGATTGCCGAAGACGAATAGGATTTTTGCGCATAACCCGGGAATTCAGTCGCTAAAACAAAAACAAAAATCATAATAATCAATTGAGATGCTTTCACTGTTTTCATTGGGTTATTTTAGGAAAAAACATCTCCACAGTCAAGGAAGCGCATTGCCGCAGCAAATATCTACAGGTTTAATGTGTTTGATGGCATAGACGGTTCTTTCTTTGTTTTTCATAAAAGTTTCCGGGGTCAGAGCACATAATTTATTGGATCCTTTAAATAATATATTCCCGCGCTTGGCTGATTGGGCTTACCGTGTTTTAAAAATTGAGGGAGAAAAGATCGAAAAATTAGGAAATCTGGGGCCGGCTCTTGTAATTACGTAATGGGTGTGTTAGAGGATAAAAAAAGGGTGCGTTGCCATGCGCAAACCAAATAGACGATTTTATCGTTGGTAATGGCAAAAGTTTTATGAAAGATTATGAAGGTAATATTTAAGATGTTTGTG
>JBAXOR010000247.1:0-2460 GCA_037133155.1 Chrysiogenales bacterium
CCTAAAGGACAGACAAACTATATCCACCAAAGGGGTGGATAGTTTGTGCTGCCCTTGTAAATCCGGTCAAATTGATCTAAAATTAAGGCATCATTCTAACCCGGCAATGAGGTTAATGTGGCGAAAAAATATCTGTTCGGCGTCTGGTTCCGGCAAATCCGTGGACCATTTTTATTACTGTCTGTCGCCCTTACCCTTATCGGCATCGCCACTGCTCATTGGCACGGCTTTGACCACATCTGGCACTCACTGCTGCTGATGGTTGGCGTGGTTTTGGCGCATGTGTCGGTAAATCTTTTCAACGAGATATCCGATTATAAAAGTAAAATCGACGAAAATACCGCGCGCACCCCTTTCAGCGGCGGCAGCGGCATGCTGCAAGCGGGTCGAACTACGATCGGCCGGGTGACTGTGGTAGCTTATCTCGTGTTGCTGGCGGCCGGAACCAGCGGTCTTTATTTCTACCTGGTCAGCGGCTGGCCCATTTTATTTTTCATGGCTTGCGGAGCTCTGGCCGTCCGTTTTTACACTTCCCACCTGGCCAAATGGCTGATCGGCGAGCTGATCAGCGGCCTGACCCTGGGCAGTTTCGTGGTCATCGGTTCTCATTATGCTCTTACCGGCTTCATGACCCCGGACATTATCTATATTGCCCTTGTGCCCGGGCTCCTGACAGCACTGTTGCTTTTTTTGAACGAGTTTCCAGATGCAGAAGCTGATCACAAAGGGGGCCGCCGCCACCTGGTTATTTTTTTCGGCAAAAAGAAAAGCGCCGTAATCTATGCATTTGCCGTGCTCCTGCTTTTTGTTCTGATAGCGGCCGGACCTTTTGTCCTTAACATTCCCTATACCGTGCTCATCGCCCTGGCCACCCTGCCCCTGGGAATTGCCGCTGTTTTCCTGACCCTGAAATACCACGATGATGCGACTCGCCTGGTCCCGGTCCAAGGCCTGAATGTCGCCCTGGTGATCATGACCGATCTGTTGCTGGCCGTCGCCTATTTTTTATAGGCGGAATTAATGCCAAGGATTGTTCGATCGATCAATATACGTTGCCGAAGCCGATCTGGATCAGGAAATTTTTCTCGGCGAAGCGGCGCAAGTTAAAGGCGAAATCGAGACGGATAGGGCCAAGTCCGGTGCGGAGTTTCAGGCCGATGCCCAGGGCCCGTTCCATCTTATTAAAATTGAGGTCGCTGGATTTGGCAAAAACATTGCCGACATCGGCGAAAAAAGTGTAGTACAGATCTTCCATGGGAATCAGCAGGCTGGGCACGGTGATCTCCATGTTGACCAGGAACAGCACGTTTCCTCCTTCGGGCTCGTTGGCGGTCAGGTTAATGGGCCCCAGGCGGTCGTTGCGCGTACCGCGGAACGAATGGGAACCGCCGGCGAAGAAGCGTTCGGTGATCGACATGTCGCCAAAACCGAAACCGTTTTTGCAGGAAAAAGAAAACACACAGTCGTGCAGGAAAGGGTAATGCTTTTGGTAATTCCAGAAAAATTTCAAGAAAGTGTAATCTTTTTCGAACAGAGGCAATCCAAGCTTCATATCGGCGGTGAGAAAAGAACCACTGCTGGGATTGAAGGGGTCGTTGCGTTTTTCCCTGACGAATGAAAGCGAAATGGCTGTGGTGTCGAAGGGAATACCCTTCCGGTCGACCCCGAATTCAGGAATAGCGAGTTCAGTCAGGGTGGTGCGGTACCACTTGATGGAGCCCAGGAAATACAATTTATCTGAAAACTTTTTAACGCCCGAAACGCCCAGTCCCCAGCGGTTGAACTGATAGCTGGGATATGCTTCGTTTTCATTCCAGATTTTAAACGAAGATGGGATCTTATTGCTAAAAAAGTAGGGTGTATCAATGGATATGATGCCCCGGCGTTCGTTCAAGCCCAACTGCAGGGTGGCGTTAATCGAAGAAATGGAATTGAACAGGTTTTTTTCCTGATATTCCAGGGTTCCCCGAAGGTCCTCCGCTATTCCCTGCAACACTTCCAGTATCCCCTGAGAGTTGCGTGTTCCGCTTCTTTCTTGCCAACCGAGACCAAAACCATAAAAACGGCTGCGGTCCGGAAGAACCTTGATCAGCACATCAATAAGGTCTCCCTCTTTGGCGATTTTGTCCAATTTGATTTGAGAAAAAATCGCACTATTTTCGATTTCAGTACGGAAAGCTTCAAACTTATCCTTGCTGAACGGATGACCTGCCGGCAATGGAAAAAGTTTTTTCAGCAGTTTTTTCTGGGAGTTGGAAGCGCCGATAACAATGAATTCCCCCATTTTTTTCAGGTGTTTTTCGTCAATTTTGAAAAACAGGGATTTTTGTTCGCCGGGGGATAATTCGTAAATGACGGTTGCTTCATCGAAGCCGTTGTTCCAATAAAAGTTTTGCAGCAGGTCAATATCTTCATTGAGTTGTCTTGGCACGAAGGGGGTGCCGGTTTTGCTTTTGATCA
>JBAXOR010000248.1:0-2456 GCA_037133155.1 Chrysiogenales bacterium
AATGAGCCTGATTGCGCTTACGGCCAGCGGGGAGACAACCCAGCCGCATCCGCATTTCTCGATAATTTCGGCTGCGAAAGAACGGGGAGTCAGGGCCAGTATCGGTCGGCGCGCCTGCAAGTATTCGAAAATCTTGGTGGTAGCTACACTGAGGCGGTTAGGTGCGGTAACAAGCAATAACAAATCAGCCGAGCGCTGGAGGGCCAAGGCCCGGGGGCGATTGACCGGGCCGTGCAGATTTGCAACCCCGCGTTGAGCCAGACCGGCGAGCATTTTTATTTCTTGGCGGCTTAACTCACCCAAAAGATGCAACCGTAGTTTTTGAGCCAGCTCCGGCCGGTCGGCCAGAAGTGAATCCAAGGCTTGCACCAGGGGGATGATCGTGCAGCCGGCATCTGAAAGTGAAAAGCGGCCGCTGTGAACGACATGAAAGCAACCCGGTTCAAGATCAATATCCGGGAGTTTTAGTTGCGTTTCGTCTGGGTCAAAACCATTAGGTACAGTGGCCACGCAAGATTTGTCATAGGTTTCTCGAAAATAGTGGCTCAGCGGTTCCGAAACTGTGGTCAGCGCGACCGCTTCGCTGGCGATTCGTTGCTCGATGGCTGCGTAGGCCTTGCGGACGCAGGCAAAGCGGCGCAAGCTTTTGCTTTCGATGGCTTCGAATAGCAGGCCGTCGCGAAAGTCGGCGACCAGAGGCAAATTATATTTCCGGGAAAGGTGGAGCCCGATCTCCAGGGTTTCGACTGGAGGATAAGTGGCTATGATCGCTTGCGGGTGTGCGTTGGCCATGATCGTTTCCGCTCGCTTCAGCACGGCCTGTTTCCACCATGAATAGATCGAGGCATATATCCAGGCCCGGTTCAGGGCTTCGATTGCCAGCCGCAGGGCTAACCATTGCATTCCACGCCAACCGCGGCGGTTGCAATTGTGGCTGATATCGCGGACACGCAGGATCACCGCTTCCCAGCTTTTCGGAGCGCAATCCGCTTGGGTAACGACGAAAACATCATGCCCGCAGCTTCGTAAATATTTGACCATCCTGGCAGGACGCAGTGATCCCGGACCCGGCAGCGGCGGGAAGTGATAAGTAATCAGCAGAATTTTCATTGCCAAAAACTGCGGCCCTCGGATCAGGACAGGTGGGATTTTTTCAGGAATACACGGTACAGGAATCTTAATTTATTATAATACCAGGAATTTTCATAGGACAGATAATCTCCGAATTTTTTCGGCGGCAGCGCCATGATACTCGCGAATTCTTTTTCACTGATTCCCAGTTTGTGGATTACGTAACGCTTGTCCAATTCAATCTTCTTTTCATCATAAAGTGGTTGCTCCAGCTTTTCCAGAGCCTGATCTCTGGTCAGCATCTTGGCCATGATCAGGCTGGACAAATGGGCCTTGCGCTTGTCGAAACCGAATTTCACCGGCAGGATGTACTGTTGAAAAAATTTGGTGAACCGGGATTCCTCATGTTTGCCGCCATAGTCCTGCCAACCGATTTCGGTACTAAGCTCCACTTTGGCCGATTCCTTGTCATAATCGACAAAATCCAGAATCGGAAAGTATTGAATCCGCTTCAAGAAGGCGTAATAAAACTGGCGGGAATATGATATGTGTGGATAGGTCTTAATCGGGATAGGCGAGAAAATCTGATGAACATTCCGAATGTATTTCCAATCAAAATGTCCGTGAGACCATGCGGCCGGCAAGATTGCCTCGCTATTGTAGTTGCTGCCGATGACTATCGTGCGGCAGCCGGATCTGGCCGCCAGTCTCTGCAAGACAGCGTGCAGGGCATGGTCGGTCGGGATCTCCGAATCGGGAGTTGATGCATTAAGAAAAGCCAGCTGCAGTGAGCGGAATTCGTCCCAAGCGGCCAATTCGGTGACCAGATCGATGTGCAGGTTTCTGCACAGTTTTTCGATGTTTTGCACCGCGATTTCCGAATTCCAGCCGTTGTCAAGGTGGACAGCTAAGGGATTCACTCCGTATCTCTTTAACAGCAGGGCGACGTATGAACTGTCGACACCACCGCTCAAGCCGATCAGGCAATGGTATTTGCCGCCGCCCCTGTAGTTTTTCAGTGCGGAGATTTTCTTTTCCAGCAGTGCCTTTTTACCCGAGGACTCCAGGCAGTAGGGCGGCTGGCTCCGCGTTTGCTCTACGATTCGGCAATGGCTGCATATCCCCTCTTGATCAAACACGATGCCGGGATCGGTCGTATCCATTACGCAGCGTCGGCAGCGAGTCGCTTCATCCATCTTTTCCTCCTAAAAAGGAAATATCAGATTTAGTTGCAATTGGTTACTGATGATATGTCGGAATCGAAAGCGCCGACTCCAGGCAGGATGATATGGGAAGCTGACGCGATCAGGAGCGCATCGGCGCTGACGCCGCTTTCAACCCCGACATGCAGCAGCATATTAGCGATCGCGCCGCTATTGCCCATT
>JBAXOR010000249.1:0-2454 GCA_037133155.1 Chrysiogenales bacterium
ATTCAAATTGGTAATTTCCACCAATTTCAGGTCAGTGACCACCTTGAACAGCACTTCCCACTAAGGGATCATGAAATTAGCGATAAAAACTGACAGTAATGCTGACAAGATACCCATTGTCACAAAAAAAGCTATGGTGCGCCAACTGTAATTATCTTCACTAAAGGCGAACATTATGGTTCTCAGCATATTGACCTGCAGCAGCCAGAAAAAACCAGCCTTCAGAATCGAGGAACGCTTCAACCTTTGGTAGAATTCTATGCCGAATGCAACCGCCAGGTTGCCTGCCAGAACGAACAGCATGATTTTGAAGTTCCAATCGCAGATGATCCCGCTGATAATGGCGTTGATGATTGAAAAAGTCACGGCGCTTTGCAGGCTGAACAAAAAAGCGATGAGCAGCGACCCGACCGCGAAAGGAATGCCGTAAACCATGGCAACGTTGTCGATGTTGATGTTCAAGGCAATATTATTTAAAATGAGCGGATAAACAAAAAGCGCCAGGCGGTAACTCACGGCGCAGGCGATGAAAGTCATGGCGCTGACAAGATCAAGTTTTAAGCGGTTTATGCCGCCGGTCCTGGTCAGGACATGCAGTCGCCAAAAGAAATAAAAAAGGATACTGAGGATCGCAAAAATCATGAAAATGCCGGGGATTCTATTACTGCTGGTTTTTTCTTCGGCACTGATCAAATGTATCAGTTTTAGCTGGTCTTTGCTTATTTCATCGCCGCGACGCAGGATGATCTTGTTTTTTTTCAATTTGATGAATACCGGATTGACCAGGGCCAGAACTTTTTCTTCCTGCAGTCTGGTCAATATTGTCGAAAAAGAGACATTGACACTGATGTATTCCAGCAAAATCGGGACCAGAATCTCCCTTTCACTGCCCGGCAAATGGGAAATTTTTAAAAAAACATCCAGCTTGTCCTTGATTTCGTTGCTGTCAAACAGTTCGGCCGCCTTGAACTGTGAATAACCTTTTTTTTCCGAATAAACTGTAATGAGATCATCCCGGCTCCGGGGGGTGCCGAATTTAGAAAGGAGGATGCCCCTTTCTTCCCAAAGGGTTATTTCCTGCTGCAGGCGGTGCAGATCGATCTTGCCGAAAACATTGGCGCGGAGCAGATCATTAATGGCCTTGATTGGTAATTCAAATCCGAAATTAACGCTGATCTGGGCACGGACTTGGTCCAGGTTCAATCGGCCTTTGGCCCATTCCTTGCGCATGGCCTTGAAATATTTGAACCATTCGTTGAGGAGCATTTGGTTGCCGGCAATTTTCTGCTCGCTGAATTCATAGACCGGGATTAGATTGGCCCTGGCTTTTTGACGGTTCAGTTCGGTCATTTCCTTGTCTTCCACTGTCATATCCTTGCGGATAACGATGTCATCAGCGGCGATATCCCCGACTTTCAAAGTGGAATCCTTGATGGTTTTCAAGGGCGGCTGATAGCTGATATAAGAAATGACAACAATGAAAGCGAACCCGATCAGCAGTCTCCCAAGTGACGATTTCCCCTTTTCGGCAACCGCCGGGTGTCTTTTATGTTTTCTTAATTCCAGGTCAAAATTCATTTTTCCGCCCTTTCATAAGCTTCAATGATTTTTTGGATCAATGGATGGCGGACCACATCTTTCATGGTCAGATTGATCACTGCTATTCCGGTCACGTTTTTCAGGATGGCGATGGCTTTGAAAATACCCGACTTTTTCGGTTCACCCAGATCGATCTGGGTGATATCGGCAGTGACCACAACCCGCGAATTGGCGCCGAAACGGGTGAGAAACATTTTCATCTGCGAATCAACTGTATTCTGCCCCTCGTCAAGGATAATGAAAGCATCGCTGATGGTACGGCCGCGCATATAAGCCAGGGGGGCTATTTCAATGATCCCCTTTTCGATCAATTCGGCTGTTTTCTCGAAACCGATGAGGAAATACAAAGCATCATACAAAGGCCGCAGGTAGGGGTTGATCTTCTGCTGGATGTCGCCGGGCAAAAATCCCAGTTTTTCGCCGGCTTCCACCACCGGACGGGTCAGAACGATGCGCTCTACTTTTTTATTGATCAGCGCACTCAACGCCATGGCGATGGCTAAAAAAGTCTTGCCGGTACCGGCCGGACCGATGCCGAATACCATGTCGTTGTTTTTGATCGCCTGGATATATGCTTGCTGATTCGGGGTTTTGGGAAAAACTTCCTTGCCATCCACTTTAATGATATTTTTATTTAAATTATTTTCCGATAATTCATTGATTTTCCCGTCGGCGACCAGGTTCAGGCTGAACAGGATATCATGATTGTGAAGGCCGCCATTGGCGCCGGCGATTTGGACAAGGTGCAGTAAATATTTTTTGAATTTTTTGGCGCGCGCAGCGTTCCCGGAAAACATGACTTTGTCGCCGCGCAGGGAAATCTCCAGGTCGAATGCCGTCTCGATAGCGGCCAGG
>JBAXOR010000250.1:0-2451 GCA_037133155.1 Chrysiogenales bacterium
TGAATCTGAGTCGCTAGATTCGAACTTTTACCGGTTAGATATTGAAGACCACGCCGAGCATACTGCTAACGCCTGTCCAATCACCGATGATGCCGATATTGGAGCGCAAGCTGATTCCCATTTTTTCCGAGAACCAGTAACGGACGGCAATGAAAGGAGAAATGGCTATACCGGAAGTTCCCCCACCACTGCCAGCAATGGCAAAACCCACTCCGACTCCGGCAAACAGATCGAGTTTATCAACTTCCAGCATGGTGAAATGGTAAGCAGCATCCACCTGGGGCATGAAGACGCTGTAACCGCTCCCGAACCACATCATGAGCGTGGCGCCTACACCTATGTTTTCAGTAAGCGCTAATTCAATATTGGCGCCAAAGGGAACTGCACCGGAGTAGAGGCCGATCTGGGGAGTGAGGTACATGTCTTTCATCACGAATGTTTTGGCAACACCGCGTTTAATAGGTTTTTTGTAGGTCGCAGCAGACAGTAAAGACACGCTTAATAGAATTACCAAGATGATTAAAATAGTTTTTTTGATATTCATTTATCCTCCTGAATAGCGATGATGGCACACAAAAAACAAAAAGTCAATATGCGTTTTTTTTCACTTCATTCTCCGCTCATGACCGCGGCCAGCGGTTTCAACGCGGGGATATTCTCAAAAATGATCTTTATGGCCGAAGTGACAGGCACGGCCAAAAACATGCCGACAACACCCCAGAGCCATCCCCAAAAGATCAGGGAAATGACGATGATGATCGGCGAAAGTTCCAGGCTCTTGCCCATGACCTGCGGTTCGACGACGTTACCCATGACGAACCCCATGACCATCAGTCCGGCGGTGATCAAAACCAGGCGCAGGCAGAAGCCGTACCTGAGAAACGCAATCAGCACCGGGAAAGCCGTCCCGACCAGAGAGCCAAAGGTCGGTATGTAATTTAAAAAGAAGATCAGCAGGGCGGAAAAAATGACGAAATCGACCCGGCCCGCTAGCAGGATCAGTGCGGCCAAAGCTGCCGTGGCCACGCTCATCAGGGTTTTAATGAATAAATAATGCCGGACCCTGACGTCAATGGCTGCCGCAATGCGCTGCAGTTCTTCCCCCCTTTCCTTTGATACCGCCCGGGCGATGCGGGTGACTATCGGCACCTTTTCACCCAGCATGAACATCAACAGCAGGAGAACCAGCAGCAGATTACCGATAAAGCTGGTGAAATTGCCCATGGTTCCCGACACCAGCACGGTGATTTGAGCGAGATCGAAAGTTTTTTCCCAATCGATGTTGGCAATATACTGCTCCACATCAAGGAGCGGCAGCTTGAGGGAAGCCAGTAAGTTCTTGACCATCGGGGTGATCTTTTCGCTGTAAGCCGGGAAATTGTCGATAAAGGACGAAGCCCCGGTGAAGATCAGCAGTCCGAAAAGAAAGAGGCTGACGAAAATGACCAGCAACAGGCCGATCATGACCAGGGGTTTAGGGATTTTCCATTCCACCAGCTTTTGCACAATATCATTCAACATGAAATAAAAGAACAGCGCAATAAAAAAAGGAATAAAAATTTGCCGCAATTCTTTCAGCATAAAAATAAATAAAAAAACGGCAAAAAAAGCGAAAAATACCTTTGCAAATAAAAAGCTGCTCTCGGCTTTATCCGCCATAATTTTCCATTTCACCTTCAACATCAACGATTTCATTGTGTTTAAACAATAAATAGTTGATGCTGACTTCGTATTTATAATAAAAATAAATTTCCCCATTGCTTTTAAATTCAGAAAAAACTTCCAAAGGTTGCAGAGACCTTTTTTTCAATACCTGCCCGACAATTTCCCTGATCTTGGCCTCAGTGAGCTGACTGCCGCGCAGCACTCCCATTGTATCAAATATTTCCTTTTTGATCTGTTTTTTATCAATTGCGTTGACAACGTATTTGAATGCCATGAGGGCGGCCATAGCCAGGATACAAAAAACAATTACACTTAAAAAGGTTATTTTTCCTTTCTGCATATTTATTTATTCCTCCTAATAATTCCCTTTCATTCAATCATGGCTCTGCCCAATATATTTTTCACCATGACACCGATTTCGGCAGGATTTTCCACCACGTAAACACCATTCTTTTTCAAAATTTCCATTTTTTCAAGGGCCGTCCCCCGTCCCCCGGAGATGATGGCCCCGGCATGACCGATGAGGTCACCGACATCTTCTACTCCTGCACGCTGTGCCAGTCGTTCGCGCCCACGCACGTCTGCGTGGTGACGCCCGAGAGGCTCGGCCTCTGCGGCGCGTACAACTGGCTGGATTGCAAGGCGGCCTACGAAATAGACCCGACCGGGCCGAACCAGCCGATACCAAAGGGCGAGGCCATCGACGAGGTCAAGGGCCAGTGGAAGAACGTCAACGAGTTCGTGTGGAACAACTCCGGACAGAAGCTGGACAAGTTCAACGCGTAC
>JBAXOR010000251.1:0-2448 GCA_037133155.1 Chrysiogenales bacterium
ACCGTGATGTCAAATCCCTGGTTGACGTGGTAGTTTTCGTAGATCAGCCGGCAGGCTCGGGCAATGGTGTTACTTTTGTCCCAAGGGACACCGGGGTTGGAACCGGTCAGAGAGATTTTATTTTTTTTGTTTTCCCGCAGTTGCAGTTCATCGCAGATATCAATAGTTTGAAAGATGGTGCGCAAGCTATGGTAGCCGTCGGCCCTTTTGCCGGTGATTTCCAAGCCCAGGTTGATTTTGGCGAATGAGCGCAGTTTAATCATCGGCAAGGACGTCTTCAATCTCAGCGAGTTGAAAGCGCTGGTCATATTCAAGCAGGACAATATTACCCGGACGGGACTCACTTTTCAAGATTTTCAGGGTCAAGGTGGCGTCGTTCTGCCTGATATTCACGATTTGAGGCGACTGGTCTTTGGGATTGTTGGCCAGATCAATGACAATTCCTTTTTCCTTGATTTTAGCTTCCGGAATCAGCCCCTTTATTAGAAGTTGTTTCAATTCTTCCAGGGTCAGATCAATGCCCCACAAGCGGTCCAGCAGGAAACTGAAATCACCCTGCCAGTACAATTTTTTGCTCAGGCGCAGCAGCAGCGTTTTTTCACCATCCGTGTCAAGCTCCAACCCCACCTGGTTGACGGGGGTAAAAAAAAGCATTTTACTATGCTTAACGTCAAAGCGCCAGTGAATCCTGCCATTTTGCTTGCCCTGGCGATCGTGAAAATTGAATTTGATGCTCATGCTTTGAAAACAGGCTCCGCTTGGAGGCATCTGTTTGATTGTGGGCCTGGCGCAGGCCAGACAGCACAGCATTAAAAATAAGCGGATTAATTTACGCGACATGCGGCCCTATTTTAACATATCTCAGCCATTTTTGCCTTTCTTTACAAGAGTCCAACCACCTTTTGATTTCTAATGGAGCATTGGGGTCTTTCATTATTACTTTTTTCTTTTATTTTCACATCACTTAATGGACCGGCTGACACTGACATAGTGAATCTTCAGGTAATCCGCAATTTCTTTCATTCTATGACCATGGCGCAGAAAACCCTTCAGTCGCCAAAAGTTTATCCAAACAGATCGGAATGGCTACCGGTTCTCACGAGGATAAGTTGTTTGCGTTTGCTATCTATGCGGTAGATGAGGAGCCAATCCGGCTCTATGTGGCATTCCAAATGGTCTTGCCATTTGCTCGACAGTTTGTGCGGCCTGTATTTTCTGTCCAGATGTTCTTCTTTTTCCAATGTTATGATAATCTCTTTCAATTTCCCGAAGTTTACCGCTCCCGATTTTTTCAATCGCTTCATATCTTTTTTGAAGCGGCCTTCAGTTTTGATTTCCAACATCAAATATCCAACTCTTTAAAGAGATGGCTACTATTTTTGTAAGCAGTAAGGTTTTTTCCTTTTCTGGAATTTTTAAGCGCCGCTATTGTTTCCTTATTCGGGATTTTCACTGCGAACGGAATTCCGTTCTGCGACAGGACCTGGTGATAAAAAATATTGATGGCGGTAGAATGGGTGAGACCGAGGTTTTTAAATATATCGCCTACCTCGTTCTTAAGTTTCTTGTTGGTCCGGACAGTGAGTGTTGAGCTTTCTTTATTCATATGCACCTCAATTAATATGTAATACAATATTAGTATATTGTCAATACATTTCATGCATTTTTCTAAATAAAATATAAGCTGTTCGCTGTCAAAATAAAGAGATATTTGAACTGTTTGGGATCGGCACTGGAACCATACTCCCCTATCCAACTCCAGCCCTGGGTAAACTTTTGGTAGTGCAACAAATCCATGACTCCCGCCGCAGGCAAGGCAACTTTGAATAGCCCGGGGCGCTGAGTCAGGCAGGCCGCAACCAGCAGGCTGCCGTTGGAAACTCCGGCCATAGCTAGGTAATCCTTTGAAGTGTAGCCGGCATGAATCAGAAATTCGGCAGCGGTGATGAAATCGTCGATGGCGTTCTGCTTATTTTCCAGTGTCCCGGCCCAGTGCCACTTTTCACCGTATTCGCCGCCGCCGCGGATATTGGCCACGGCGACACTTTTCCTGGCCGTCGTTAGTCCCAGCAGCAACAGGCAGACCACAAACAACCCGCCCTGCAGAAGCGAGTAGAAATGCCATTCCCGGGTGAACATGGCGCCCGGCCAGACGGCTGAGCCCGAAGAGCTGAAACCGATAACCATGCAAACGGCATAATTGACGACAATGGCAGTGAAGATATCAATGCCTGAACGGGCGAAAGCTTTAAAGAGCAATTGATTGCAGGTTGAACAGATTATGGCCAACAAAAGGAATATCATGTTTTATCTTCCTTGGCGAAGTGAACATCATTGCATTTCCGGAAATCTTTGACAATGTGCATGGCCGGCTAAGATATATTTTATCCGTTTACCGGTTCAATTCAACCCGCTTTTAATCCATGGTTCCCGACGACGGATACGTTC
>JBAXOR010000252.1:0-2446 GCA_037133155.1 Chrysiogenales bacterium
AGAGCCGTAGCCGGGGTCAATATGTGGGTTACCTCGCGGCGCACGATGCCTTTGGCCAAGGCCGGGTCCTCGACCTGCTCGCAAATGGCCACCTTGAAACCCTTGCGCAGCAGCTTGGCGGCATAGTTTTCCCAGGCATGGTGGGGAATACCGCACAGCGGCACAGCGTCTTCCTTGTTTTTGTTGCGCGAGGTCAAAACTACCTCCAGGATGGGCGCGGCGGTTTTTGCATCGTCAAAAAACATCTCATAAAAATCGCCCAGGCGGAAAAACAGAATAGCATCGGGGTAGCTCTTTTTGATCTCCAGATACTGGCGGAGCATCGGGGTAGAAGCGAGATTTTCCATGTCCGGATTATAACACAGCCGGTTTGGAGAATATTTCCCTGAGCCTCAATGGCAGAAGAGTTTTGCGCAAAATTGGCTGAGAATTCGCACAGGCCCGACCCACCGTCATTTCATCCGACAGTAAAATCAGTTTTTTCCGGGCCCTGGTAATGGCCGTATAAAAAAGCTCGCGGCTGAGCATCCGTGAATGGGAAGGCAACAAGCCCAGGACCACGATGTCGTATTCGGACCCTTGAGCCTTATGAACCGATACAGCGTAGGAAAGGGTCAGTTCATCCAATTCGTCAGCCCCGTATTCCACGATCGCACCGTCATAATTGACCAACAGCTTCTTGTCGCGGCCGTCATAATCTTCGATGATGCCCAGGTCACCATTAAACACCTGCTTGTCATAATCGTTTTTGGTTTGCATGACTTTGTCAAAACGCTTGAAGGCCATTTTCTCTCTTTTCAGCAAAAAAGGTTCGGGGTTGAACTTTTCCTGGATCAAATGGTTGATCTGGTCGATCCCTGCGTCGCCGCGATACATGGGCATGAGAATCTGCAGGGCCGTGGAATTAAAGGGATATTCGTTCTGGAAATAGCGGACGATGCCCTCCACCTTTTCAAGGACCTGGCTTTCATTCTGGACCGGCAGAAACACAAAATCAAGCTCCGGCGAATAGGCGGGAAAGAGCAATGTTTCACCGCTGTTCACGCGGAAAGCGTTCTCCACGATCAGGCTGTCCTGGTTCTGGCGGAAATTGCGGCTTAAGTAAATGGTGTTGAAATATTCACTTTGGATCATATCGCGCAGCACGTTGCCCGGGCCGACGGACGGCAACTGGTCCTTGTCGCCGATCACAATCAACTGGGTCTTGTCAGCCAGCGCCTGCAGCAAGGCGTAAAGGATGGACGAATCCACCATGGAGAATTCGTCAACGATGATGGCATCTGTTTTCAGCGGATCCCGGGCATTGTGCACGAACTGGCCGGTCTCGGGATTGATTTTCAGCAAACGGTGAATGGTCGATGCCTGGTAAAAGGAACTTTCCTCGATGCGTTTGGCGGCCCGCCCGGTCGGGGCGGCGATCATGATCGATTTGCGGTTGGCCTTCAGGATTTCAATGATGGCCCGGATGATGGTGGTTTTGCCCGTGCCCGGTCCGCCGGTAATAATGGTCAGCCGGTTTTTCACCGCGGCCAGGACGGCCTGTTTTTGTTCTGCGGTCAATTCCAGGGCCAGTTTTTCAAATACGGTTTCAAAATTAACCGCTAATTCCTGTTCGACGCCGAAACCCTGGCTCAATTGATAAAGGCGGCGGGCTGAATATTTTTCAAGGAGATCGTTCAGCGGCTTGATGATGCATTTTTCCGGTATTTCCTGGCAACACAACTCCGCACATTCAATCATCTTTTCCAATGTGGCAAACACATCACTGTCGGCAATATCAAGCAACCAGGAACATTTTTTCAACAGTTCATCCTGCTCTACATAAAGGTTGCCGCCCTGGAATTCGCTTTGGTCGATAACATAAAAAATGCCGGCCCGAATGCGCTGGCTGTCGGTTTTGGCGACGCCCATGGCCCGGGCGATGGTGTCTGCAATCTTGAAACCGACACCGCGTACCTTTTCGATCAGGATGTAGGGATTACTTTCCATAAGTGTCAATGCTAAATCGCCGAATTCGCGGTAAATCTTGAAAACTGTTTCCTGGCCGATGCCGAAGGGGGTCAGTTTGACCGTCAGGTCGCGCAGCACCCGGCTGTCACGGACGCTCTTTTTGATTTCTTCAATAATCGATTTTTTCAGGCCGGATATTTCTCTTAACCGTTCCGGCAGATTTTCCAAAACCTCGAATGTTTGCTGGCCGAAATGATCGACGATTTTCTGGGCGGTTTTTTTGCCGATGCCTTTAAAGCGCCCCGAAGCCAGGTATTTGACCATGCCATCGCCGTCTTTAGGCAGGATGAATTCAAAGCGGCTGACCTTGATTTGCTTGCCGAAACGCGGGTGTTCCGTTTCTTCTCCCTCGATCAGCAAAAAATCGCCTTCGCTCAAAGAAAACAGATTGCCGACAATGATCCGGCTTTCCCGGGAACGGTCAAGTAAAACCTTG
>JBAXOR010000253.1:0-2437 GCA_037133155.1 Chrysiogenales bacterium
CGCGAGGACGGAGGCACGCCCGGATATCTGCAAGCCATCCGCGCCGCCCTGGCCGTATTGCTCAAGGAGCATATGGGCATTGAGCATATCCTGTGCCGCGAAGAGGCATTGAAAAACATTTTTCTGGAAAAACTTTGCCTTCATCCCCAAATAGAAGTTCTCGAAGCCGGCCAGTCAAACCGCCTGGGCATTATTTCCTTCTATTCCCTGCAACGCCATCACAACCTGATCGTGCAGCTGCTCAATGACCGCTTTGGCATCCAGAGCCGCGGCGGTTGCTCATGCGCCGGCACCTACGGCCATATTCTGCTCAATGTCAAACGCGAACAATCACAGCATATTACCGAAATGATCAATCACGGCGATCTTTCGGAAAAGCCAGGCTGGGTGCGGATCTCGCTGCATCCGACCATGACCGAGGAAGAAGTGACCACTATTGCCGAATCCGTACATACCGTTCTTGATAATTATGGCCGCTGGCAGCAGGATTACATTTTCGAGCCGAAAACCGGCGAATTTCACCACCGCACCTGGAAGAAGTCGGCAGATGACTTGCGCAGCGATTTCAGAGTGTGGTGAAGGGCGACATTCCAGGACTTGGTTTACGGTTGACGGTTGACGGTAAGAATAAAAATTCCAAATCACAAATTCCAAATTTCAATGTCCGAAACAAAGGCACTATAAATGCAATTATTCTTCGTTTAGGCCATCAGATCATTGGTGCTTGTTTGGGATTTGATGCTTAGGATTTGGTGCTTTATCTTTTTTCACCGTGCACCGTATACCGTACACCAAGATCTTTCCAAGCTCTATAAGAATCTTTCAAACCGGTCTTTCCTGGCTTTACAAATCGGGCAAATATCAGGCGGTGCGCCGCGGGCGCAGAGGTAGCCGCAGACTTTGCAGCGCCAGACCGGCAGGGATAGCTTGCCGGGAATCATCGCCCCGAAAACATCGGGTTTCGCTTCACGGCGCTGGCTTGCCGGCGGCCGGCGTTCGGGAATGGAAGCAATCTGCCGGTTCCCTTCGAGAACGTCCTGGGCAACGTACAGGGCGCAGAAGCAGGCGCCAAACTCGTTCAAATCGGCATCACGATAATCGCAGGGACAGATGATATCCAAATCATTGGCTTTTTTGCCGGCGGCCAGGCGACAGGGGCAGGCCAAGTAACCATAGCGTTCATCATTGGCCAACAGACCATTTAACAGGTCGCGGGTGAATTCAGTATCGGGATTGAGATGGTAACCGGAAGCCGCAGCCTCGCGCCCCAGTTTTTTTTGCAACTCATCGACAGCAGCGGCCGGAATCTCTATATTCGGAATCACTGGCCAACCGCCCGGCGGATGCCGTTCTCGTCAAAACCCAGCACGCAACTGGACTCGTTGAACACCAGGACAGGGAAAGATTCGTTGGGATTCCAACGCCGCACCTGCTCCATGGCCTGTTCTTGTTCCGTTGGCGTCAGCAGGTCCACATACACGTATTCATAGGCCACACCCAGGTCATCGAGCAGCCGCCGCGTCTTCTTGCACCAGACGCAGGTGCTCAAGCCGTAAAAAACAACCCTGCCGCAATCCTTGCCTTCCACATGGATGAATGATTTCATGGGTTTCCTCCTCCCGCCCGTAAAATAAAATTATAATCTGCGCCCCAACCAAAGTCAATTAAGTTCGAGGTTCGACATTCAAGGTTCGAGGTTCGAAGTAGAAGAGAAATTCCAGAACTATCTTTTTTTTCAAATTTCAATGTTTAGAGCCTTATAATAAATTTTCTACGCTTTTTGCGCAGAAAATTTTTTATCTAAGGCTCTTATCCAGTTCATCTGGGTTAGGTTGAAAGCATAACCGTGGGCCATATAATGCCTGAAGGCGAGATATTCTTTGATTTTATCGGCAAGCGCCGTACTGATAATTTGATTTTTTATGGCAATTTGGATGAGATTTTGATGCCAGGACGAGCCTTCTGGTAATGCGATGGATTTTTTCTGAAAAACTTGCTTCAGTATATTTTCTATGCCGTTATAAAAGTTCTGCAATAATGTCGCAACCCCGGCAAGCTCCAGGTCGGATAGTTGGGTTAAAGATTTTTCAGGCAAACGGGAAAGTGTTTTTTCAATCGCTTCATATTCGGCCATAATTCTTTCTTTAAAATCAGCCATAGATAGGGATACCTTCTTTTCTGACCAAGGCAACAAATCTTGATGTTTCTGACAAATCAATTACATCGACCGGTTTGGAGAGTGACAATAATAAATCACCGTAGTATTTGAAAAAATCTTGCGGAGCGATTCCTTCTACGGCTATGTCTATATCGCGGCTTTCTCTGGTAGCATCTATACTCGAACCGAAAAGCAATACTCGTTTCAAGTGATATTTTTTAGAAAATTGCTGTATTATTTTTTTGTCGCTCTCGCTGATCATAAATAAATTGTACCATT
>JBAXOR010000254.1:0-2427 GCA_037133155.1 Chrysiogenales bacterium
TGACCGGCTTTTTTGATAGCAAAGAGCCGGCGTATCCTTTCGACCACCGCGTGGGAAGTGATTCCCTTTTCCTTGTTGATGACGATCAGGCCATGGATCATTAGAACTGTTTTTGGATAAGTTGCAGGATTTCTTTTTTGGCAACAGCCAGCTCGCCGCGGTAAAAGAAACCGGACGCGTGGTGATGGCCGCCGCCGTTAAAAACCTGGGCGATTTGCCGGGCGGAAAAGTTAGCGCGGGAGCGAATGGAAATGCGGTAGTAATTATTGGCGAGTTCTTTAAAAAACAACAGCACCTGCACGCTGTCGATCGAACGGGCGATGGCAATGATATCTTCGGTTTCAATGTCTTTGAGGCTGAGATGTTCCATAAATGAGCGTTGAAAATCAATCATGGCCACGCGCTCATCCAGGGCCAATTCCAGAGTGGACAGGACCCTGGTCAGCATGCGGATTTTTTCATGGGGGTTGGAATTGAACAGCATGTTGCTGACTTGGCAAGGGTAAAAACCGCCGCGAATTGCCAGGTCAGAGGCAATGGCCAAAGATGCCGCCGTAGTATTGGAGTACTTGAAGGAGCCGGTATCGGAGGCGATGGCCGCGTACAGGTTAAAGGCTATATCATGACTGAAGGTCGCCTTCATTTCCAGGCCCAGTTCATAAATCAGTTCTCCGACCGCCGCGGCTTCCGGGACTACCCAGTTGATATTGGCGTCATTGCTGCTGGTGACGTGGTGGTCGATGTTGATCGAAAAATAATTCTTCAGGTTTTTTTGCCCGGTCCGCTCTTCGTTGCCGCCTTCAATCAGTATGACCAGGTCGAATGGATCGGGATGAATCTGGCGCAAGCAGATGTCTCCGTATCCGGGGAGTTTGTTGATGGGGTGGGGGGCGCGGTCGGTATTATAGTAATAAGTATCTTTGCCTATTTGCCTGAGAATGAGGCTTAAGGCCAAGCCGCTGCCAATGGAGTCGGCGTCGGGACGGATATGGGAACTGATGACAATAGTGCGGGCCTGGCTGATTCTTTCAGCTATTTGTGTTTTCATGGTCCTTCTCATTATGCAAACCGGCAATTTTTTGATCGAATGCAAACGCCAAATCTTTGCTGAATTCCAGTTCGGGCATATGCCGCAGGATCATTTTTTTTGCCAATTGGCGTTTGATGAATCCTTGCGAACGGTGGAGCTGCTGTAACAAATCATCCAGGGCTTGCAGAGGTGACGAAATGAATATGCTGGCTTTTTTCAAATCACTGCTGAGTGCAATGCGCGAGATGGTGACAAATTTAAAATCGGGATTCAGGCTGTCCTTCATGAGGATTTCTGCCAAGGCCTGTTTCAGGGTGCTGGCGAATTTTTCCAGGCGGTAGGGCATTATTAATAATAGCAAATTTTCATTTGCGTGATCTGCACGGCGTAGTTCAGGAAAATGAAATCCTCGATCTCTTTGAAGGTGTTATCCACGATGGGCCGGTTCGCTCCCAGGGCTACGATCGCAATCTGGGCTTTCTGCCACAGGTCTTGATAGTCGCTTTCGGCAATAGCGATGTTGAATTTATTTTTCAGGCGTTTCTTCAAGCTTGCCAGGAGTTGCCTTTTTTCTTTCAGGCTGTGGAACTGTTCGTTGTACAAGTCAATTGCCAGCATGCCGATGATCATGAAATGATTTGCGTCTCATAAATATCCAGAATATCCCCGATCTCGATGTTGCTGAAATTTTTGATGCGCATGCCGCACTCGGTTCCGGCCCTGACTTCCGAAACTTCGTCCTTGATCCTATTCAGGGATTCTATTTCGCCTTCGAATAGCAGGTCGCTGCCGCGCATGACCTTGATTTTTGATTTGCGGGTGACCTTGCCTTCGCGGACGATGCAGCCGGCCACGATGCCCACTTTGGAGATCTTGAATTTTTGCAGGATTTCCACTTTGCCGATCATGGTTTCCTGGTATTGGGGACCTATTTTCCCCTTGACAGCTTTTTCAATATCCTCGACCAGGTTGTAGATCACGTTGTACAGTTTGATTTCCACTTTTGCCTGCTGGGCCAGAGCAATGATCTTTTGCGGGGTCTTGACGTTAAAGCCGAGAATGACCGCCCCGGCTGTCGAAGCCAGCAGGATATCGCTCTCGGTGATATTGCCCAGCCCGCTGTGTAAAATTTCAATTTTAAGCTTTTCCTGGCTGAGGCGGTTAAGGGTCAGGCCCAGGACTTCGGCGGAACCGAAATTATCGGCTTTGACGATCACCGGGAAAACCTGGATGATATTCTGCTCCACCATCTGGAAAAGGTTCTGCAGGCTCAGCCTTTTTTCGGCCAGGAAATCCTTGCTCTTGGCGGCTTTTTGACTGATCTGCCGCATTTGGATGACTTTTTTCGCCTTTTCCAGGTCAGGGATGATTTGGAAAATATCGCCCGCTGCAGGGAG
>JBAXOR010000255.1:0-2407 GCA_037133155.1 Chrysiogenales bacterium
TTTGAAAGGGAAGCGGTGACGACAAATTCTGGATAATCGACAAAAAGCGATTTATCCCGGTAGAACTTTCCATACACCTCATCGACAAAAATAATAATATTTCTTTCCTGATTAAGAGTTTTCAGATATTGCAGAACCTCTTTAGATATTTGATTGCCCGATGGATTATGGGAATTGGTCAGGATGATCATTTTAGTTTTTTCAGAAAGACTGGAAGCTATGGAATCAACGGTTAAGGAAAAATCAAGCGGGTCACGTTTGAAAAAACGAATTTTCGCCCCCAGATAAGCGGGAACCTTGAACATGGGTTCATAAGCCGGAAATTCAATCAGGACTTCGTCACCGCGCTTGAACAGCACCGACCAAAGGATGAAATTGGCCAGACTGGTTCCCAGCGATAGAAAAATGTTTTCCTCTGGAACCATTTCCTTTTGACTCAGGGATTTCAGCAGATGCTGGCTGCCGACTCGGGCGTCTCCCGAAAAACCTTGCATCCGAATCGATTCCCGGGTAAAAGGCAATTCGTCCTGTTCCAGTAAAAACTCCATGTTGGAAAATGAAAAATTGATTTCCACATCAGGGGGATAGGTTTTTACTGTCAGCAAATGTTCGATTTTTAAATTTTTATTCATGACTCCCTGCTACGACCTCTTCAATATGTACCCGTTTTTTTTCAAGGGTGATCCGTAAATTAAGTTTTTTAACGTTCTTGGTGATGATATCCATGGCCGGCAAACGGATTTCGCGCTCAATAAATTCGGTGACGGCATGGGCGAAACGCCCCGATTTTTCAGCTTCTTCGGCTACTGTATCCAGCAAGTCAGGATCTACGGTAAACTTGCAGCCATAACGCTGCTTCAATTCCTGGGCCAGTTCATCCAGACGAATAGCGGCGATTTTTTTCAGGTGCTCGTGGTTCAAGGGCGCAAACTGGATGATCTCGTCCACCCAGTCTAAAACATTCATAATTTTTGGCGCGATAATAATTGTCCCTGAACGGGGATCACTGCTGACAAAACCAATAGTCATGCCTTTTTTTTCCTCACCGATGGCGGAAAGACTCAATATGACAATAATATTGGCCAGATAGTGTTTTTTGCCAAAATCATCAATAATTTCACCCTTGCTCAAAGTTTTGCCCAGAAAATACAAAACCGACGAATGCGCTTCGTCGATATTTTCAAAGAGCAGGACCGAAAATGGATGGTTTTCAATCTCGCGGATCAGCACGCCTGTGTTTTCCGTGCCTGCACCGCCAATCAGTTTATTGACATCCTCGGCTTTTTTAAAACCTGCCAAATCAATCGTGCGTAATTTCTCTACACTGCCGAAAAGGTATTCGGCGATGCGGGCAGCCACGAAACTCTTGCCGATTCCGGCCGGCCCCAGAAACAGGAAAATTCCTTGCGGTTTCAGCACATTGACAGCCATTTCCAGTTTCGCCAATTTGATGATCCGCGCTATTTCCTCCAGAGCGCTGTTTTGATTGACCGAGGCTCCTTTCAGGTAATCCAGCAGGCAGCGGTAATGAACCTGGGGATCCAGCTGGACAATGCCAATCGGTAGCCGGGAAATACTGGCTATGCTTTGATAAACAAAATTGCAATCCAAAGTTTTTATTTTTTTCAGAGAGGCTTTGGAACAGGAAATATCAAGCAGTTCAATCGCCTTGTCGGGAAAGGCCCTGGTGGGAATGAACCGCTGCGCAAAGGTGTAAATGCACTCGAACAAGCCGTCAGGAATGCGCAAACTGTAATAACGTTCAAAATAGAACTTAACCCCGGTTAATATTTCGAGCATTTCATCTTTTTCAGGTTCATTGAGCAGGATAGCCGAAAAATTCACGGTCATGATTTCATCGCTTTTGATATATTTTTAATAATCCTCGGGGGTGGCGGCGGCGATGATCGTCAAGTCCAGGGCGGCGATATGGGCCCTTAATATCCCATGGATATGATTGGTTTTTCTAAGTTTTTCGGTACTGACCACCGATTGCAGCTGTAGCTCATCGAGAAAAAGGATGACCCGGTCATGGTTGCCCATGATTTGCAAGAATAATTTTTCAAAATCTTTGACCAGAAGATCGCTCGACTTGCGGGAATATAAAAATGAATCCAACGCCAATTCCAGAATGACCTTGCCCCGCAAATAGCCCGGGACCTTGCCGCAATTAATGCGCTTGGCTAATTCGGTAATCAGCGCGGTTTTGCCCACCCCTGGTCTGCCTACGAGGATGATATTTTTTTTTAGCTTGCGCTGCAGTGTTTCCAACACGGCTTCCAATTCTTTTTCCCTGCCGATAAATGGCATGCGGTCTTTTTTGCTGGCTAAATCGCTTAAATGGGTGATGAATTGATGAAATTCACCGGCGATGTTCAAGTCCTGCAGGCTCTGGCTCATTGGTTTA
>JBAXOR010000256.1:0-2369 GCA_037133155.1 Chrysiogenales bacterium
AAGAAAGCTGAAAGGAGCCATCCGTGTTGAGCAGCAGCGGACCGAGAACTCCGATTTGCCGGTCTTTTTCCATCACTTTCACCATGGATTCAACGGCAGTGCCTGTGACTTCGGCGTCACTGTTTAAAAAGAGCAAATATTCGCCTTGGGCCACGGCAACGCCGCGATTATTAGCCCAGCCGAAACCGTGGTTGGAACGGTTGCGGATGATCCGGATATCGTGAAAATAATCGTTGAGAAACTCCTGTACGTCTTCAGCGGAATGATTGTCAACAACAATTATTTCATAAGTAAAGGACGGCGGATTTTTTTTTAGCGCGTCGATCGCCGCCTTCAGATAATCAAACTGATTGAAACTGACTATGATTACCGATAGTTTCATCGTTGCAGAAAAATGGTCACTCGAGGATGATTTTCCCGGCATTTCCCGAAAGTCCCACTTCAAAAGCGGCCTGGAAGTCAGCCATTTGAAAGCGATGGGTGATCAGCGGTTTCAGGTCGACCTTGCCGGAGACCAGCAGGGCGTCCATTTGATACCAGGTATCGAACATGCGCCGGCCATTGATACCCTGGACAGTCACACCCGGAAAAATGATATCCTTGGCGAAATCCAGTGTAATCGGTTTGGCCGGAATGCCAAGCAATGAAAAGCGGCCGTTTTTTCGGATGGAACGGAAGCCCTGGGCGATGGCGGCCGGATGTCCGGACATTTCCAGCACGACATCCATGCCCTGACCTCCGGTCATGGTAGCGACAATTTCGGGGAGGTTTTCAAGGGTTGGATCGATCACCCGGTCAGCTCCCATTTTTAGGGCCAATTCCCGGCGAAAGGGCATGACCTCGCTGACCAGCACCATAGAAGCGCCGGCCGCTTTGCAGACCGGGACAGCCGCGATACCGATCGGACCGCCGCCGAGAATAAGAAATGATTTTCCCACCGTGACCCCGGCCATGACCGTGTGTACGGCGTTGCCGAACGGGTCATAGATGGCCGCTAATTCAGGATCGATAGTTTTGGGCACGCGCCAGAGGTTCGACTCGGGAACAGCCAGGTAGTCGGCGAAGCAGCCGTCGCCATCGACGCCGAGGATAATCACATTTTCGCAGAGGTGGGCATTGCCGGTGCGACATTGGAAGCATTGATTGCAAACTACATGCATTTCAGCTGTCACCAACTCGCCGACCCTGTAATGACGGACATCATGACCGGTTTCGACAATGGCGCCGTAGAATTCGTGGCCCGTGGTCAGGGGCGGTTTCAGCCGGTTCTGCGACCACTCGTCCCACTTGTAAATATGGAGGTCGGTACCGCAGATAGCCCGCTTGTGAACCTTGATCAACACTTCGTTGGCTTTGATCTTCGGGATGGGAATTTCCCGCATTTCCAGTCCGGGCCCGGCTTGTATTTTTCTCAGCGCTTTCATCCTTCCGGTCATGACAGTCTCCTTGTTCTCAATCAACTTGAAAGTATAATCATATAATGTATAAAGCAAAAATTCAAGCTGGCTGATGAAGTCCCAATCGGCAATGTAAAAAACCGGCATTTGTAATTTTTTGGGCAAGGATGTAATATCCCTTTGTGAATAAGCATCCGCATGATTTGTTACCTGAGACAGCGCCTACTCCCGCAGCGTTTTTCGCGCCGGTTTTTTGGTTCAAGCGTTGAGTTTCAAATGGAACAATACTTCATCGAGTTTTATGGATTTCTTCAAAAGCATGGTTGGCCCGGGGCGCTACGGTTGTTGTCCGCCATGATGATTATTTCTGTTCTGAGCGTAGCGATATTTTACTACTTCTGGATCTACCGGCCCTTGTTGCGCATGTGCATGCCACCGCCCCACTTTTCTTTTGTTAAGGAGATCATCAAGGTACTCTTGTTGACTGCCTTGATTGTCTGGATCTACCAGCTGTAATAAGCCTGGGGTCAAAAATAATTTCAGATCTTTAGGTAATCCTTTTATTGAAAATTTATTCTTTGATCCCCAGCTGCTCGAGCAGGAAAGCGTACTGGAAAGCGACTTCATGCAAGCGCAGGAAGCGTCCGGAAGCGCCGCCATGGCCGGCCTCCATGTTGGTTTTGAGGAGGAGAGTATTGCCGTCGGTTTTGGTCACCCGCAGTTTGGCTACCCACTTGGCCGGCTCGAAATATTGGACCTGCGAGTCATGCAGGCCGGTGGTCACCAGCAGCGCCGGGTAATTCTTGGCCCGGACGTTGTCGTATGGTGAATATGAAAGCATGTATTCGTAGCAGTCAGGCCGGTTGGGATCGCCCCATTCATCGTACTCGGCGGTGGTCAGCGGGATGCTGGCATCAAGCATGGTGGTGACTACATCGACATAAGGAACGGCAGCGATAACGGCGTGAAACA
>JBAXOR010000257.1:0-2345 GCA_037133155.1 Chrysiogenales bacterium
GGGTCAATCCCTTGGGGTTGCTCCCGCCATGATTTCGATTGATCCTTTGATACATCGAAATCATCCGGCGGGTCAATACTGCGGAACTGCTCGGCTTCCATGCGGAAGCGCCGGGTCAGCACTTCCTTCAACGCTTCGGTATCCCCTGGTGCCGCGCCGCGGATAATATAACTCCGGTATAAACGTTTTTCGGGCCGGCCGTTTTTATAGACCACCAACGCGCCGACACGATTTTTTTCACCCAGGTGAGAAATATCATAACCTTCAATATGCGCCGGAAAATTACTCAAACGCAATTGCTGCCTGATTTTTTCTCCTAAAAAACAATAATCACTTTTCTGAATGAACAGGGCCAGGTTATGCAAAGCCAGATCCAGTATTTTTTTCTTGCGGCCCTGGCGGACAGTCCTGATACGAACCCGGCGACCAGCCTGTTCGGAAAACAATCGTTCCAGGGCTTCGGCCTGCTCCGGCAGCCGGGAGACGATTATTTCTCCTGGCAGCGGCCGACGCCGGTAAAAATCGAACATGAAACCCTTCAGGATTTCATCTTCACCGCGGTCAATCGTCGGCAGATTGAAATATTCACTTTTGCGGACCTGGCCGCGGATGACCGCGAAAAAGGCAAAAAAGGATTCATGGCCCAGGCTGCTGGATGTCAATATATCCCAATCCATACGGGCCCGGGTTGAAATATACGAACGCAGCGAAAAATTATCCATCAACTCCAGGTCCTGCTTGATCTTTTGCGCCTGTTCAAAATCCAATGCCGCTGAAAAACGGCGCATGCGCGCCACTAGTTTAACCGCGACTTTTCGTTTTCGCCCTTTTAAAAAATTCACGGCATCCTGCACCTGCTGGTGGTAGAGATGGGAATCGATCTTGCCGGCGCAGGGAGCCGAACAACGTTCGATATGAAAATACAGGCAGGGGGTCCCTTTCTTGAAGGCGGAATTGGCGCAAGGCCTGAGGCGGAAAAGACGGGTGACAACGTCAATCAGATCCCTGGTTTTTTGGGAACTGACCAATGGACCCAGGCTGAAATTATTGGCATCGATATGACGGGAAAAATAAATCCCGGGAAAATCTTCGCTCAGCGTGATTTGGATGAAAGGAAAACTCTTGTCATCCTTCAGTCGGATATTAAAGGGGGGCTGATAGGTGTGCACCAGATTGGATTCCAGGAGCAGGGCGTCATGCTCGGCAGCGGTGACAATATAATCCAGTTGCGCCGCGCGTTGCAAAAGGTTTTGCAGCATGGGATTATCTTTTTTTTGAAAGTATTGGCTGACCCGTTTTTTTAGGTTGACCGCTTTGCCGATATAAAGGGGGCTCCCGGCCGCGGTTTTAAAAATATAGATTCCCGGTTTTTCAGGGAGGTCTTTTTTATTTTCCAGCATTTTTAGAGCCTTATAGCAAATTCTAAAATTTGTCAGAGCCTTATAATAAATTTACTGTGCTTTTAGCAAAGAAAATTTGTTATCTAAGGCTCTGACAAATTTTAGAATTTGCTATCTAAGGCTCTTATCCCCCCCTTGCGGGGGACTTTGCAGCTTTGCCGGGTTGGGGGTTTCTTTCCTGGTTGTTTGCAGACGATTGATTTTTATGATCAGCCGCTGAGATTTTTTGGCATACTTGGATTTGGCATAGCTGCTAACCAACCGCTGGAAAAACGAGAGCGCCGAATCAAGGTCACCCATGGCCAGGTAAGTTTTACCGGTGAAGTAAAAAAGCCTGTCATTTTTTAAAAAATCAGGATATTCATCCATGAGCTGTTTGAAGCGGGCAATGGCTCCAGTAAAAGATTTCATGACATAATTATAATAACCGATCTGATAGTAATGGCTGGCCAGGTTCTGGCGGCATTCGTTGATTTTTTTCTTGGCTTCATCGGCTTCAGGAGTACCCGGATACTGCTGGATCAGCCCTTCAAACGCCTTGCTGGCGGCAAAGGTGCTGGTCTGGTCGCGCTCAGGTTTTCGCAGCTGTTTATAATAACACATACCGATCTGATACTTGGCATAAACAGCATCGGGAGAATATGGATAAAGACTCACGTATTCCTGGTATTCGGCGGCAGCCATCACCAGCGCAGCCGAATCGTTTTCCTTGAAATACGAATCGCCAATACCCAGTTTCCCTTTATTGGCATAAATAGAATCGGGATAAAGTTGCATGATCTCCTTAAAAAGCAGGCGCGCCTTCTCGGGATCCTTGCTTATGTATTTGATGGCATTATCATACATGTTTTTATCCGAACCCTTCCCGAACGGATCAATGCTGACGCTTTTCTTTGAGCTGCAGCTGCTGGCAAGAAACAGTATCATAAGCAAGGACAGGGCAAA
>JBAXOR010000258.1:0-2344 GCA_037133155.1 Chrysiogenales bacterium
AAGGCATTTATCGAGGCCCAGGCAGGAAACGAGGCCGTTTTCGCCGCTTTTTTCCATTCGTTTTTCGATTTTTCGCTGCGCGTGCCGGCCAACGCCTTTTTGTTCCTCACCCTGCTGGCCCTGGGTTTGAAACTGGCCACCCACAAAAGAGAATTCGCCGATGAAAAGAAGTAAAACCTTGGCCGCTGCCGTCCTGCTGCTGGGGATCTTTTTCCTTTTTCAGTTCGGTGGCGAATTCTTTTTCGCCCTCGGCAAAGATAAGGTCCCTGAAAAGGGATTGAAAAACCTGACATTGAGCATGAAACTGTTCCCGTTGGCGTCTGACTATTCCGGTGAAGCCGGTTTCTCGCTTCTGGAAAAGGGGCTCAGGGACAACGATCCGACGGCTGTGAAAGGGAGTATGGCCTATTTTCTTGACGCCATAAAAAAAAATCCCCTCGATTACCGGTCGCGCTATTACCTGGCCAAGGCCTATCTGCAATTGAGCGCCGTTCCCGGTGAAAATTTCGACATGGCCGTGGAGGAGTTGAAGCATGCCGCTTATATCCGCGGCAGCAACACCCAGATCGCCCTGGATTGCGGCAAGGTATTTTTCTCCATTTGGCCGCTGCTCGAAGAAAAAGACCAGCGCTTCGCCGCAGAGCTGTTGGCCGATGCCATGCCCGCGCTCTCCTGGGAGGGATTTTCTCCTTTGCTCGATATGTGGTCGCTCTATGTCCAGGACGCCCCGCTGCTCATGGCCATGCTTTCCCGTCGACCCGATTTTTTCGGTCCCGCCGCCAACCAACTGGTCGCTTCCGGCATCCCGTTGTCTTGGCGCTGGCAACTCCTGGACTTGTACGAATCGTACCGCCTGGACGCCAACGAGCGGCTCTACAACGAAAAGGCACTGAACAACGAGATGGACGGCGAACAGGCGCTGGGCATGCTGAACCACTTGCGGACCCAGGGCTATTTCCGTTTGCAGCCCGGCAGCAAGTTCAACAAGGAAAAGCTGGCCCGGCTGCAGCGGCTTCTGCTGTTGGAAACCATATCCGGGATGCTAAATGATCCCAAGGTCCAGGCTGACCCGAATTCCGCCCTCAAGCTCAGGCAGCATATTCAAACATATATCGCCGATCACTCCGAGTTGAACAGTCTCGATGAGTTGCAAAAACTGCTCGAAGAAAAGAATTATTTTAAAAGTAACGATTTTGCTTCGCTGCACCTCAAAATCTTGATCGCCTTAAAAAAAGGCGACTACGGCGGGATCATCAACGAGATCGAGGCCTTGCGCAAAACCATCTCCTTTGTCAAGAAAGAGCAGGCTGCCGATTACACGAATATTTTACTGTTGCTGGTCGACTCGTACTACAGCAGCAAATTGCTGACCGTGGCCGAGGGCGTTGCCCGGGAGCTGTACCAGAACCAGCCCGACAATCCCGATATCCTCTACCGCGTCCTGCGCGTCCAGAAAATACTGGGCGACGAAGGGGTGCCCGACAAGGTCCTGAACGAAAAACTGGCCGCTGTCGAGAACAGCCGCTTTTTGACGGTGGCCAAGGCCAACAGCGGCTTCGACGTTTTCCTCTTCAACCAGCCCTGGATCGAAATCGTTTTCGATCCCGCCTGGCTTGCCGCGCTCAAGCCCAAGCAACTGCTGCAGGTGTTCGTGGACAACAGGATCGCCTTCGAAAGTTACGTGGACAATTTGCCCCAAAAGATCGCCATCGGCCCGCCGTTCACGCAGCCGGAGAGAAAAGTCAGAGTGCAGATTACAGTTATTTAAGTCGGTCGACGGTATACGGTTTACGGTAAGAAACAAAAAAAATGAATAAAAACAATGAGTGATAAAAATGGATTTAAAGAATTGAAGGTCTGGCAAAGAGGTAAGAAACTGGCTGTGAGGATTTATGATATATCGGGGAAAGGGAAATTTAATTGTGATTTTAGCTTGAAGGATCAAGTACGAAGAGCTGCAGTTTCAATTCCTAGTAATATAGCCGAAGGGGATACTTTGGGCTCAAACAAACAATCCATAAGGCATTTTCATATTGCCAAGGGATCATGTGCGGAATTAATGACTCAATTTGAGATCGCTCAGGAGATCGGTTACATCCCCAATGAGATAATGATTGAGATTCAAGAAGAATGCCTCGGATTATCAGGAATGTTAGAAAAATTGATCAAAGCTCGTTCATAACCTCACCAAATCGACTTTTTATTAATAAATCATCTTCCTGGTTGTCATCTCTTTTCTTCCCGTCTACCGTATACCGTCTACCGTAAACCAATTTCATCTTGCCAATCCACCCCCAATATTCTAAATAATAGAAAATGTTTAGAGGTTCTTTGTGAAACTTAA
>JBAXOR010000259.1:0-2340 GCA_037133155.1 Chrysiogenales bacterium
TATAGTCACAGTATGGTTTCAGCAAGCTTAGTAATCTGCTGAAACCATATAGTGTTAGTACGAGATCATTTGAGATTGAATCCCTGCCATCTATTGAACTCTTCCCCGCGGTTTTAATTATCCAATTGCAAAGGCAATTCACCCAAGGCGCTCAGGGGAATGGCTTCGATTTTTTCCTGCAGGCGATAGCGCTCGCGTCCCGGGTATACGACAAAAAGCCGGTCCAATTTCAAGTCTTCCATGGCGATGGCCATCGAGCGGGTCAGAGACGGGGCGTCGCTGCATTTGAATTCGAATCCCAGCCTGCGGCCCCTGCCCAAAAGGACCAAATCGAGTTCCGCCCCGCGCTGGGTGGACCAGAAATAGGCGTCGGTTTCGCCAAAATGGATCAGCACCTGTTCAAGGGCAAACCCTTCCCAGGAGGCTCCGTAGCGAGGATGACCGCGCAGGGCCGGCAAACCGCCCACGCCAAGGAGGGCGTGCAGCAGGCCGCTGTCGCGCAGAAAGACCTTTGGCGACTTGACCTGGCGTTTCTTCAGATTTTCATGCCATGGCGGCAGTACTCTCATCAGGAAGGCGCCGGCCAGGATATCCAGGTAATGCCTGGCAGTCAGCGGGGAAACGCCCATGGCGCGCCCCAGTTCGGATCCATTCCAGATCTGGCCGTGGTAGTGGGCCATCACTGTCCAGAAGCGGCGCAAAGCTTCCGCCGGCACCCGAAAACCCAGTTGCGGTACGTCGCGCTCCAGGAAAATTGTGATAAAATCGTCAAGCCAACGGAAAGCGGCGCCATCGGACTGGGCAAGAAAGGCGCGCGGGAAAGTACCGCGCAGCCAGAGCCGGTCCTGGTTGCCGGCTCCGACTTCTTCCAGGGCGAATCCCGGCACGCGTAGCAGGCGCACCCGTCCGGCCAGGGACTCGGAAACTCCGCGCATTAACGCCGGCGAGGCGCTGCCAAGGAGCAGAAACCGTGCCG
Source organism: Chrysiogenales bacterium (assembly GCA_037133155.1). GTDB lineage: Bacteria > Acidobacteriota > Aminicenantia > UBA2199 > UBA2199 > UBA2199. The sequence continues at coordinate 977 of JBAXOR010000259.1, forward strand.
GCGCCGGTGAGCGGTCGCAAAGCGGCCGCAGCGACTCGAACAGCCCGGGCAGGCGCTGCACCTCGTCGAGCACCACCAGATTGCGGCATTCTCCCAAAGTCAGTTCCGGAGTTTTTAAAGCCTGGCGGGCGCTTGCTTTTTCCAGGTCGAAATAAGAGACTTCCTTTTCTTTTGCGGCGACCATCCGCGCCAGGGTTGTTTTTCCCGTTTGCCTGGCCCCCAGCAGGACGGTCGCCGGTGATTCGGAGAGTCCGGAATATATTTTTTTCAGCAGGCTGTCCCGCTTCAACAGATGTTGCATATTAATAGATCATATATTAAAAAACAACATTGTCAAGTCGTCATAATAAATGAGCAGCTTGCCCTCACGCAAGCCCCATTATCGCCAAATGTGGGGAAAAAGCAAATCCTGTCTGAGGTGCGGGATATTATGAAAAATCCTGTTCTGCGACCTGAAATTTATTTGCAATAAAGCTTCGTTTTACTTCAGTTGAGATGGTCTCCTCTTTCAAGATAAATATATCAGATAAAAATATTTTCAATATTTTTTATTTTATATTGCAGTAAAAGGAAACGCAGATTTATGAAATTTGACAACCATTAATTAGGGTGTGTATAATACACATGTGAAGAGTTCCGAGATCATTAAAAAGTTGGAAAAAGATGGATGGATTCTCCACAATATAAGGGGAAGTCACGGCAGTACAAGCACCCTGAAAAGAAAGGTAAAGTAACGGTTCCTCACCCAAAAAGTGACATCCCGCTGGGTACGTTAAGAAGTATCTATAAACAGGCGGGATGGAAATGGAGGTAATTATATGAAATATCCTGTTGTCATTCATAAAGAAAAAAAAAGCGATTATGGCGTTATTATCCCGGATTTACCCGGTTGTTTTTCTGCTGGAAAAACAATGGAAGAGGCTTTAGAAAATTCCAGGGAGGCTATTTTATGCCATATCGAAGGATTGTTGATGGATAAAGAACCAATTCCACAGCCATCTCAAATAGAAACACACAAAGATGCACCGGATTACAAAGATGGCATTTGGGCTTTGGTAGGTGTTGACTTGTCTGAGATTTCCGGAAAAGCTAAAAGAGTAAATGTGACCATACCGCAAAGATTTTTACAGCAATTTGACAAATTTGCAAAAAAGAGAGGCGAGTCACGATCGGGATTTATTGTTTCTGCTGCAATGGATTATATCTCCCGGATTCAAAAATAGTGAGACGCGATTACCGGTGAATGTGTCACTGATCTTTTCTTCAAGCAGTTTATAGGTATTGTCGTAAGCCAATCAAGGTTACAAGAAGTATATAAATAATTCGATTCCTATGTGAAAAAAACAAAAAAAAATGTGAATGAC
>JBAXOR010000260.1:0-2315 GCA_037133155.1 Chrysiogenales bacterium
AGTCAACTACAGAAATTGCGGATTTGAAAAAGAAAATTCAAAAAAAACAGGCGGAAGTTGCAGCCACGGCCAAGGCGCCGGCCGGCGAGGAAAAGAATCTGAAAGAGGAAGCCGTGGCGAAAGAAATACTTTTAAAAAAATACCTGGATGCCTGCGAAAAGTCCCTGCAGCAAGGAGATATCGTCCAGGCCTTCAAGAATTTCGGAAAGGCGAAACAGATCAGGAACAATCCAGAAGTTGCCGCCATGGAAATACGGCTGAAAGCTATCCAGGCAAGGATCGAGGAACAAAAAAGATTAACTCAAAAAAAATATTTAGATGACTGTAAAAAGTCCTTGCAGCAAGGAAATTTCGATTTGGCCGGCAAGAATCTCATCGAGGCTAAGCAGATCGGTAACAGCCCGGAAGTCGTCGAATTGGAGAACCAGCTGAAAATCCTCCTGAACAAGGCGTCGCCGGAACCGAAAACCGAAGTTGTGTCAAAACCGCCCGACCAAGCGAAAATCTTGCCGGGAAAGATATCCGATTTGACTTCTGATTTGACAGAGAACTATTTGTCACTCGTTCAGCGCATTAGCATTTCCGATGTGATTGGAAACTTTTCTGCCAGCGGTTTTGTCGCCGCCACCATGAAAATCGCCGAAAATGGCCGCGCCTGGGTGAAGTCTGTGAACGACAACGGGCTTTCGGCCGAGCCGGAATCCTACCGCGAAAAGATTCGCAAGGCCATCACCCTCTCCTTGTCGAAGCTGAGTTTTCCCGAGCCGAAGAACAAGGTTGGAAAACGGATCACGGTGGAAAATTGGCGGGTCAACTTCAAGGTCGGGCAATTTTCCGGGAAGATACGCATCACCCGTCAGTAAGGAGCCAAAGCAAAGATGCAAAAGTGGTTCAGGCGCATGGCGATGGCTGTCAATTTTCAATAGCTGTTTTGCTAAGAGTGAAAAAGGAGATAGATCATGGGAATCACCAGCATGAAAAAACTGTTGGCAGTGGGGACGCTTTTCGCGTTTTCTTTCCTGGTGCTGTTCAGCGATTTCGGGTTTGCTCAAAGCGAGACGCCCTTGGCCCTGGCCCAGACTCTTTTCTCCCAGGGCAAGTACGATGAAGCGCTGAGGGTGCTCGATGGCTACATCGGGGAGATCCAGGCCAAGCCGGAGCAGAAACCGAACCTGGCCGCCGCCTGGTACCTCCTGGCCAATATATACTACGAGGTGGGCGATGACGCCAGGTGCGACGAAGCTCTGTTCAAAGGCTTCTCCGCCCTTCCCGGTTTCGACCGCGACGAATCCGACTACGGGTTCAGGGAGCGTGTGCTGAAAGCCAAGGCGCGGCTGGCCGGGAATCCGGCCGGGGCCGAGACCCTGGAACAGTCCGAGGAACAGCCGCAGGTGGAAGAGCAAAAAAAACAGAAGGAGCTGAAGCGAATCGAGGCGACGCGGAAAGTCGAGGATCTGAAGAAGATCGAGGAAACAGCCCGGGCCGAGGCAAAACGGATACTGGAGGAAGCTCAGCGTCTGGAAAGGGAACGAAATGCCCTTGAGGAGCAACTTCAGCAGAATGATGCCAAACAGTTCGAGGAACAGAAAAAGACCGGGGAACCACCCTTGGCTGAAGAAATAAAAAACCAAGAAGTTCAGAAATACAGTGGCGCAATGAAGAAAGCCGTAGAAGTATTCGCCTCGAAACAGAGGCATCTGGAAGCCGAAGCGGCCCGAAATAAGAAAGCGGTTTCCAGGCTGGCTGAGGAACCAGCCCGATTGATCATCGACATGATGCCGATGCCGGGGGAAAGCTATGCCATTGGCAAGTATGAGGTGACCCAAGGGTATTGGCGGGTATTGATGGGGAGTACCCCGTCTGGTTTTCCAAAGGGGGATAATTATCCGGTAGAGAACGTTTCCTGGAACGATGTGCAGGAGTTCATCCGGAAACTGAATGCCCAAACCGGAAAAAGCTACCGTCTGCCGACCGGGGCCGAGTGGGAATACGCCTGCCGGGCGGGCACGAGCGTCGACCGCTATGGCGATCTCGATATCGTTGCCTGGCATAATGGCAACTCTGGGGGTGCCACCCACCCGGTGGGTCAGAAGCAGCCCAATGGTTATGGCCTCTACGACACCCTGGGCAACGTCTGGGAGTGGTGCCAGGATTTATATAGTTTAAGCGGCTCCGGGAGGATGATCCGCGGCGGCGGCTGGTCCTCAATTGCCGTTCTTGTTCGTAGTGGCTTTCGTCATTTCTTTGACCCTGGCTTTCGCGGCAACCATCTTGGATTCCGTTTGGCGATGGACATATAATTGCATTTTGAATTT
>JBAXOR010000261.1:0-2304 GCA_037133155.1 Chrysiogenales bacterium
CACATCATCGCGCCCTGCCCTCCGGGCTGGAAAGCCAGGCCCGAGGACACGGTCAAGCTGGCCCGCCTGGCGGTGCAGACCGGCGTTTTTCCGATTTTCGAAGTGGAGAACGGCACGTACGTCCAGACGCTGAAAACACCGAACCGGAAGCCGGTGCTTGAATACCTCAAGCTGCAGGGCCGCTTCAAGCACCTGAAGGAAACCGATCTGGCACAGGTGCAACAGCTCGTGGACCGGCGTTACGCCGAGCTGGAGAAGAGGTTTTTAGAGAAATAAGAAACCGGCAAAAAATAGTTCGAAGTTCGATGTTCGAAGTTCGAGGTTAAAGAAAAAGACAATTAAGATTTAGCATGAATTTGTTCCTTTTTCTTTCTTTTATCTACTGGCCATTGTTATTTATATTTTTCCTCATCTTCAACATCGAACGTCGGACTTCGAACCTCGAACTCTGCTTTGCGGCTTTATTGACAGGGTGGGAAATTTCGTTTATAAGACCTTTAAGGTGGAACCATGAGAGCCATATTTATCGCTGTCGGCAGTGAATTGCTGGACCTGGACCGCGTCGATACCAATTCCCTGTACGTGGCCCGGCGCCTGCGCGAGAAAGGGATTTTAATGGACATGAAGGTGGTGGTCGGTGACCATATGGACAACCTGTCCTGGATCGTCAAAAAAGCCTGCCAGCGCGCCCAACTGGTTATTCTCAGCGGTGGACTGGGCCCGACCGAAGATGATATCACCCGTGAAGCTGTGGCTGCGGCCCTGAAAAGAAAGTTGGTTTTTCAGGAACCGATTGTGGCCGACATTGAAAAAATATTCCAGCGCCGCGGCATGGTCATGCCCGAAATCAATACCCGCCAGGCCTTTGTCATCGAAGGCGCCGAAGTCATTGCCAATCCGGTCGGCACGGCGCCCGGCCTTTATTTGGCGGAAGGAAACTGCAAGGTGTTGCTGCTGCCCGGTCCGCCCAACGAGATGATCCCGGTTTTTGAAGATGTGTTCACCAGGCACATCGCTCCGGCCGCCAATTATTTCATCTACAGCCGTTCCTTTATGTTGGCTGGCATCGGCGAATCGGACGTCGACAGCCGTATCGCCGACATTTACCGCAAGTACCGCAACCCGGTGACCACGATCCTGGCGTCACTGGGGGTGATCGAGCTCCACTTTTTGGGGCGGTCCAAGAATTCCGATGAAGAAGCCCGGAAGCTGACCGATGAACTGGCCGAAAAAGTGAGGGCGCGGCTGAACGATTTTATTTTTGCTGAAAAAGATGTTTCGCTACCCGAAGCCATTGTCGATGGGTTGAAAAAACGTAAATTGACCCTGGCCGTGGCCGAGAGTTGCAGCGGCGGCGGCCTGGGCAACCAGATCACCAATGTGACCGGGAGTTCCGAGATATTCCTGGGCGGAGTAATCGCTTATGCCAATAGCTTGAAAACCAGCCTTCTGGGCGTTCCGGAAGATATATTAAAAAAACATGGGGCCGTGTCCAAACAAACGGCCCAGGCGATGGCCGCGGGTGTCAGGCGTTTGTGTGGGGCCGATATCGGCTTGGCCATCACCGGTATTGCCGGGCCGGGCGGCGCCAGCGCGGAAAAACCCAAAGGCCTGGTCCACATCCATTTAAATGCCGAAAATTATGACAAGGAAATGCGCCAGCTTTTTTCCGGCAGCCGCGAAACCATCAAGATGCGCAGCATCACCTATGCGTTGAACCTGGTCCTGGAGTATTTAAAACAGGACTCGGTTGAAGGTGTACGGTAGAAGGTGGACGGAAAAAGGTGAAAATAAGGCAAAAGGCAAAAGGCGAAAGGCAAGAGTGAAGAATAAAACAAATAAGATAAACCGTCTTCCAATTATAGATTTTATAAAAGAAGCTCTCTTTCTTACTTTTAACTTTTTACTTTTGCCTTTTGCCTTTTTACTTTGTTTTTTTCTTCCCCGTACACCTTACACCGTAAACCGTACACCGATTTCTATTGCGCTGGCAATATTCCCTGATGACTGACCCCCTGACCACCACCGACGCCTTTTACCACGGCAAAGTGGTGATCAAACAGCTGAAGCGTGGCTACCGCTTCGCCGTGGATTCGCCTATTCTCGCCGATTTTCTGCCTCATTCCCATGCTCCAGCCCTGGAAATAGGCTGCGGTGTCGGCGTGGTGTCGCTGCTGGCTTTGCACCTGAAAAAATTTCCCGCCATCACCGGCGTGGAGATACAGGAACCCCTTTACCGTTTGGCCGTGGATAATGCCCAGGCCAATGGCATGACTGAAAAGTTTCTTGTCATCCAAGGCGATT
>JBAXOR010000262.1:0-2278 GCA_037133155.1 Chrysiogenales bacterium
AAAAGACCGCAAACAACACCGTGAGCTTACGTTTTCCGGTACCAATGCTTGGAAAAATGTTTTTTGTCATAAATAAATTTTAGGCGGCCGCACCGCAAAAGTCAATCGCATGAAAAAGACTTATGCTCTGTATTTACGAAGTTTCACTGAGCATAGGTGAGGTCAAAGCTCAATTTAGTCGAGGTACTTTTTGACCTGCGGATCATCTCGCAGACTGGCAAAAGCAGCATCATGGCGGGCACGCTCCCAATCGACGAATCCCGTCTTTTTTGCTTTGTCCAGGTATTCCAGCGTTTTTTCCAGGTTGCCGGTAGCGGCATACAAACGGGCATAACGGAAAAATATCTCCGGCCGTGGGAGAACGCCCGCAGACGCTTCCAGGGAAAAGCTTTTTTTTCGCTCCAGGTACTTCGGATCGAGTTCCATCACTTTTTTCAGATGGACAAATCCCTGATCAAGTTCTCCTTTTTGCAGTAGGATGTTTCCCAGGCTGAAATGCAGCTCAACATTATCGGCAAAGGTAGCGATGCCCTTGCTGAGTGTTTCTACCGCCGCATCTACCTCGCCCGCCTCGTACTGGACATTCCCCAGGTTGCCAATAGCGGCAGCGTAAGCAGGATTGATTGTCAAGGCCTTTTGGAAATATTCCGATGCTTCCGTGAAACTTTTTTTCATGAAGTATGCGATTCCCAGGAAGTTGTTCGCCTTATCCGAATCGGGTTTCAGTGCACTTGCCTGCTTCAACTCGCCGATGGCTTCATCGTATTTTTTCTGTTCCAGCAGGTACGTGCCACGGGCAATGCATCTCAGGTACGATTCACTGCTCCCGGATTTGGCTGTTGAAACCGATACTCTGTTTGGGGCGCAATAGGAAAAGATAAAAGCAACAATAAAAGCGGCCAATAATTTTTTTTTCATCTTTCTTCTCCTCAATAACTTAGAATTTTCATTATGTGAATGCATAATGCACGCCAAACACCTTGTTTCCCCTTATTTATGAAAAATAAATGCAAAAAAACAAAGTTTCGCAATGAAATGAAAAAATCAAAGGCGAAACACCATTTGTGTACAAGCGTTTACGAAAAATTAAAATTTCGCGATAAAAAGAAAAAAATCAGGAACGAAATGCCTGATTGTTTTGAAGGGCTCCGGCTCTGCTGTAAAATCCAAAATTTTGTGAATTCCATTCAAAAAATAAAGAATAATTGGTTTTATTTGAATTTCATGAAAATGATAGCCTTTAAAATGACATTTTTGTCTTTAAACGACTGCATTTTTTAAAAAGGGCCGCTGAAAGTTTTTTTTCAAAATTCAACTAAATAAAGGCGAGGCCTCATCATCCTCGTAATAATACTCTCAATTGAAGATCAACGCGGTATCGGCATCAAAAGGATTTGTTTGAATGGCTAGTGAAAAGGGGTAGAAATAGTATCACTACATCGAGGCTCTGCGAAGTGTCCTGTGATACTATCCTAGCATATGTGTTAACTAATGATAGGTGAAGCTTCCTTGTCAAATGGATTCGTACGGATCGCCAGGGAAAACAGATAAGGATAATCGTGTTTCAAATGACGCATGTAGGCCAGCCATTCCAGCACCAGCAGCTGGAAAGCCCGGCGCAGGTCCTGGGCCAGGTGCTGCAAATCAGCGTCCGGCAGATGCTCTAAATCGAGGCGGTATTCCAGCTCGTCGGTCAGGTGAAAAACGGCCCACAGCAAGTCGGTGAATTTATCGTGCTCCAGCAGGTTGGCATTGCCCAGCAGGGACAAGAGAAATTCGCGCCGCGAAGTCAAAAAAACCTTCAGCTCGGGCACATTGTTGCTACGGATATCGATGTCATAAGCAAACCCGGGCAATTGTTTTAATAACTTGAGGAAATCATTGTCGGCCCAACGCCGGGTATGGAGTACCTGTGCCGCCAGCGCCTTTTCATTTCTTTCAAACTTCAGAAACTTCCTGAGCAATTGACCCCCGACCTCGCTGAAAAATGTGCCGATAACCATATTCAGCTTTTTCAGCTTGACCCGCTTGTCACGGTTGCTGAGCAATTGGTTGATGATCAGGGTGACGAAAAGCACCTGGAACGGCAGGAAGGCGATATCTCCAAGCAGGTAGATGAAGATATGACGGGCATCGTGGAATATCAAAAAATGCAATAAGTAAAGCCCGCAGGACAGCAGCAACAGGGCAACCGACAGAAGCAGCTGCCATTTAAAGTTTTTCATGGCCATTCTCCATTGAAAAATCATGGTAGCATAACTGCTGCTTTCGGACAAGA
>JBAXOR010000263.1:0-2265 GCA_037133155.1 Chrysiogenales bacterium
TCATCTTTGATCTTGAAGCTCAGATTGGCCTGATAATTTTCCACGCTTTGATTTTCATTGGCAATGGCCAGTTCATAGGGCAATAATTTTTTATATAACCCTAACAACTCGTTCTGGGCCAGGGCGTTGATGGTCATTTGCATCCGGCCTGCCGGCTCATTGACTATGCCGAGTTGGCGGATGCGCATGCCGCCGCTGCAGACTTTTTCCAGGAAATCCAAACGGAAAATAAATGAAAAATATTTGCGTTCGATCAGGGAATTGGCAAAAACCAGCTTCCGGTTCCATGTTTTTTTCCAAATATCGATTTCTTTTTGCTGCTGCAGTGTTTTTTGATTCAGTCCTTCCATTTTTTGGGCGCTGAATCTGATTTCATTTTTTTCAGCGCGGTTTTGCCTTTGCTGGTGAACCAGGTTGAGAATGGTTATGCTGTTAAAAAGAATAGCCGCCAGGAAAATGATGGCCACAATCAAAGCAAAGACCCGGGCGTCGATTTTGCGGGTGCCGGCCAGGTTATAATTAATTTTCCTCATGAGCTGCCGGGAATATACGGCGTTTTCCCCTCTAATGCGGCGCTCTGGCAGGACAGGTTTTCCCTGGCCAGCTCCGCCGCAATGCGCTCTGCGGATCCTTCTTCCTGGTGATCGATAAAACAAAAACTGCGGGGGTCGCAGCCATAGTTGTTTTTAACGAATTGCACGGTCTTGCTGATTTCCGCCGCCATGTCCAACCGGGATTCGATTTTAAACTTGCGTATATAAATGGGCAACCCTTTGTTTTGAAAAACCAGGGAGCAGCTGCAATCGTCTATTTCCACGAAAAAATCTGGCCGATGCTTAAGCTTGACCAGCCGGTTTAAAATCTCCAGCGTGGAATTCCCGATATAAATCAAGGGAGTATTTTTCCCCCGGAACAAAGATTCGATTTGCTCGAGGAATGTTTTTTTTATCAGGATGGAAAAAATTCTTTTTTTGTTCAGACAAAAAAATTGGTGGTCATAGGCTTCGATGTTTTCTGGGAATATTTTTTGCAGTTTCCAGGCCACAAGCTCCAGGAGAAGCTTCCGGGACCAGGGCAGCTTGTCAAATTCAAAAAAATTGTAAATGAACGGGTCGGAATTTAAAATGATCCCCGTGTCCACCGCTTGCAGTTGGGCACCGATTTCCGGCCAGCGGCCGGTATCAAGTTCGGCCAGTGCCACACCGGCGATGCGCTTGCGTTGAATGATTCTTTTATTGGCCAGGGCAAAAATTTCACAATGGCGGTCACCGGCATAGATGATTTGCCCGAGCAGACGTTCGGGAAATAATAATTTGTTCAGACCCATTCTTTGACGGTCACCCGGTTCAACTCGTCAAGGGAGGTGACGCCGGCTTTCACACAATTAAGGCCGTTTTTTCTGATCGGGAGCATGCCTTGTTCCATGGCTGTTTTTTTGATTTCGGAAGTCGGTTTTCTGGCCAGTATCAATTCCTTGATTTCGTCGGTAAGTTCCAGAATTTCAGCAATGGCCGTCCGGCCGGAGTATCCCAACCCGGAGCACTCTTCGCAACCATTGGCCATGAAAACAGGCGCGCTGAAGAAATTGCTTTCAATGCGGTTATAGGCCAGATCCGCCTTGGACAGGGAGGCCGCTTTCTTGCAGAGCGGGCAGAGAACACGTACCAGGCGCTGGGCGGCAATGCAATTCAAAGCCGAGATAAAACTGTATGTGTCAACCCCCATGTGGATGAAACGGCCCAGCACATCAAAAACGTTGTTGGCGTGCACGGTGGTAAACACCAGGTGCCCGGTGAGGGCCGACTGGATGGCAATCTGGGCGGTTTCCGGATCGCGTATTTCCCCGACCATGATCTTGTCCGGATCACGGCGCAGAATGGAGCGCAGACCGCGGGCGAAGGTCAGGCCTTTTTTTTCGTTGACCGGAATCTGCATGATGCCATCGACCTGGTACTCAACCGGATCCTCAATAGTGATGATTTTATCGGCCGGATCCTTGATTTCGTTAAGGGCGGCATAAAGAGTGGTGGTCTTGCCGCTGCCGGTGGGGCCGGTGACCAGGAACAATCCATAAGGCTGGCGGATATAGTAATTGATTTTTTCCAGAATGTAGGGAGCAAAGCCCAATTGCTTCAATTTCAGTTCACCGATGCTTTCGGTGATCATTTCCCGGTCCAGGATGCGGATAACGGCATTTTCGCCATAAATGCCGGGCATGATGGAAACGCGGAAGTCAATGGTTTTCTGCTTGAAGCGCATCCGGAA
>JBAXOR010000264.1:0-2265 GCA_037133155.1 Chrysiogenales bacterium
AAGTAACTTCCGTGGCTACCTAATGTAAAACCTGCAGTTTTATGATTTTGCCTGAAGGTTGTTTTGATATCGAGTGCGAATTTAACATCTTCATTTTCCTTATTTACAAAAGTAAGGTCAGGATACCAGTTTTGCTTTTCTGCAAGAATTAATTTGTATCCAATAATGTCGGCAAATTGTAAGATTTGTGGAAAAATGTGTATTTCAAGAATTTTAGAAACAATTTTTGTGTCTGACGAAATAGTGTAAATATTCTTATAAACATCAATGAAACTCTTAATTGTCCAATCACCATTGTCGGTTGATATGTACTTTTCGAGCTTGTCTGCAAACTTGTCAAGCTCTTTTTTAAAGCCCGATTTATAATTTTTTTTATCTTTCAAATTCATCTTGCTCCCCATGCTTGCATTTTGAGGACAATTATCTGAATTGTCAATAGTCGGCAGTGATTTTTTTGTGGACAATTATTGAAAAAAGAATTTCTATCAAATGTAAGTAAACTTTTTGAATTTAGTAGATTTCCTGTCTGTTGTCTGCTGTCTGCTGTTTCCCAATTTTTTATGAAATGTTAAAATACTGGCATGAAAAAACTGCCACTCATTTTATTGGCCGGTACTTTTATCCTGTGCGGGCAGGAGATACGGCCGGTCAGGGATGATGTCGGCTTTTGCTGGCGGCTCCCGCAGATGCGGCGTTTAATGAATTATCTGGCTGGCGCGGAAAGACAGGACTTCCCTGTTCGCAACCTGGTGGCCGGCATTTCGCCACACGACGACTATCTGTATGAATGGCTCAAAAAACATCTGCCCAAAGAAGATTATGTGGTCAGCAATAAAGCCCATTCAATGGAACATTCCATAGAAGCCCTGATACCCTTCCTGCAGTACAATAACCCTGATATAAAAATCACCCCGATCATGGTCACAGCCATGCCTTTTGAGAAAATGGACGAACTTTCCGAGCGGCCGTCAACGGTTTTGGCCAGTTACATGAAGGAAAACAAACTTCAGCCGGGCAAGGATATCTTTTTTTTAATTTCCGCCGATGCCAACCACTACGGCCAGGATTTCAGCAACATTCCCTTCGGACTGCTGACAATCAGCAAAACCATGCAAAAAACGGTCGGCCGCGGACTGCAAGGAAAAGTTTTCCGTTATTCAGACACCTACAGCGAAGGGGTCATCCCGCTGAAAAAAGCCGGGTTAGGTATCACTGCTCCTTTTTCCCGCAAGCACTGGGTGGGATTTTTTTCAGCGGGATTTTACCTTGACTGACAGCTGTATAAGAACTTTGTCTGTTTTTTTTCGTTATAATAAGTAAAATGAAAGGAGCATCATTATGAATCAAACACGAACAATACTTGGTTTACTGATCATGATTTTTTTTGCTATTCCGGTTTTATTCGGCATTATTTGGGCCGTGGGCCTGACCCAGGCCGCGGTTTCCTCAAAAATGCTGAGCGAGCTGCCCCGGGAAATCATCGCTGAAATTCCCGATCTCGTTGATGGAGTTTTGCTGGCGGCCAAAGATGAAAATATCCAGCTGGATCCCGAGACCCGGACCTGGCTCACGGCTGTCGCCGGAGCGGCTACAACCCCCAAAGAATTACTCAAGGAAACCGGTTTGAATGACTGGCTGGAAAAGGAGCTTTCCGGATCCCTGCGCACGGTGGGGGATATCCTGAATGGCAAGACAGAGGCCAGGAATGTCTGGCTTGACCTGCGCCCCCTGAAACAGGCTTTAAATCACCCGGCTGTGGAACTCTATATCACGCAAGTCATGGAAAAACTCCCAGTCTGCAGTGCTGAACAAGCCAAAACCTGGGAACTGAGCATTCAAGACCAGGGCCATTACGATTCACTGCCCCCCTGCCGGCCAGAAGCCTCGCTGAGCACAAACGCCGCCGCATCGATCCGCAGCAGTTTCACCCGTGATATTCCCGACAAAATCAACTTTTTTAAAAATGCCCATTTCCCTTTTCATAGAGTCAATATTGCCAAAACCGTGATGTCATTCACTTACCTTCTGTTCCTGATCCCGGCACTATTCATTTTCTTTGGCGCCCTGATTGCCGCCCGCTGTAAATCCCATTTCTTCCGCTGGAGCGGCGCCGTCACCATGATCGGAAGCGGCCTGGCTCTGGCCCTGGCCACGCTGGTCAAGCAAATCATCCCCTGGTCTGCGCGCTTCAACCCCGGCCAATATTCTTCCCACTGGCTGCATTGGAACGATGTGGTTGGCGATCATCTGGGAGGCCTTGTACTC
>JBAXOR010000265.1:0-2247 GCA_037133155.1 Chrysiogenales bacterium
TTTCTGCGGCTTCACGGATACGCTGCATGGCTGCTTTGTCATTGATCAGATCGATATGATTTTCATTGGCGAATTCATTGGTCAGCTTCCGGGTTAAAGCGATGTCAAAGTTGTTGCCTCCCAGATGGGTGTTGCCGGCCGTAGCCAGCACCTTAATGATACCGTTTTGTACATCAAGGACCGATATGTCGATAGTGCCGCCGCCGAAATCATAAACGATGAGCTTGGTTTTTTTCTTCATGTCTACCGTATAGGCCAGCGAAGCCGCTGTGGGTTCGTTGATGATGCGTTTTATGTCAAGTCCGGCGATGGTTCCGGCATCTTTGGTAGCCTGACGCTGGGAGTCATTGAAATAGGCGGGGACAGTGATGATCGCGCCGTCGATGGGATATCTCAGGTATTGGCAGGCCGCATCCTTCAGCTTGCGCAGGATCATGGCCGAAATTTCTTCGGGTGAATATATCTGGTTGTTGATTTCGATACGCAACAAGTCGTCTCCATGCTTGATGATGTGAAAGGAAAATTCCTTTAAGTAGGGCTCGACTTCGGAGTATTTTTTACCCATCAGGGTTTTGACCGATGAAATTGTGTTCAGGGGATTGGTGATCATCTGGCTTTTAGCGGGCTGGCCGACCAGTCGTTCGCCGGTCGTGGTAAAAGCCACGATGGACGGCAACAGGCGGTGTCCTTCCTGAGTAAGAATAATCTCCGGGATATTGCCTTCCAGATAGGCTATGGCGGATTTTGTGGTGCCCAAATCGATTCCAAGTATTTTGCCCATTTGTCTTTTTTTTAACATATAAAAATTGCAAAGTCAATTAGATACTCAGGATACTCAGTACGAAACTCTTTTATGGTCCTTGACTATTTGCGGGTTTTGGGTTATGATTTTTTCAATGCCGGGATAGCTCAGTTGGTAGAGCAGTGGACTGAAAATCCGCGTGTCCTTGGTTCGATCCCGAGTCCCGGCATGTTTTCCTTGACTCTATTGATCCGATTTGCTAATATTTTTAAATGCAGTCCACGCTAAAATCCATCGTTTCGCGGTTTAAAAACAAAAAAATTGTGGTTTGGGGAGACCTGATCCTGGACGAATATGTCTATACTTCGGCCGGAAGGGTTTCGCGTGAGGCCCCGGTGCTGGTCACTGAATTCGAGGAAAATGAATATCTTCTGGGCGGGGCCGGCAATGTGGTGATGAATCTGCTGACCCTTGGGGCTTTGCCGTTGCCGGTGGGATTTATCGGCAAGGATGCTGCCGGCGATATTTTGCGCGAGCTGCTGGTTAAAAATAAAATCACTACCGACTATCTGGTGGAAATTGATCATTTTCGTACGCCACAAAAAAGCCGTATCCTGGCCGGCGGCGACAATACCAAAAAACAGCAAATTCTGCGCATTGATACCTTGCCTCCCGGTCCCATCAGCGAGAGTTCATTCGGTAAGATGCTCAAGATGCTTTTAATGGTTATGGAGGACTGCGATTTACTGATCATTTCCGATTACCTTGGCAAAACAGTCACGCCGGAAGTATTTAAAAAGCTTAAAAGGGAATTTCCGGATAAAATCAGCGCGCTGGATTCCCGCAACCATTTGCTTGATTTCCCCGGTGTGAACCTGACCACGCCCAATGAGCCTGAGTTCAAAAATCTTTTCCCGCAGAAGAAATTTCTCAGGGATGATGATTTTATCAAGGCCGGTTCTGAACTTATTGACAAGTTGGCAGTCGAAGGCATCGTGTTGAAAAGGGGACAGAAAGGAATGGTGGTTTTTGCCCGCGGTCAAAAAACGAATATTCTGGATATTTATGGCACTGCGCAAATTGTCGATGTTACTGGCGCCGGCGATACGGTATTGGCTGTTCTGGGCCTGGGCCTGGCCGCTGGCGCTTCTCTCCTTGCTGCCGCGCAGCTGGCCAATATTGCCGGCGGAATAGTGGTTATGCACGAGGGGGCTTATCCGGTCGGTCGCCAGGAACTGCTGGATGCTTTGTCGTAAGTTTTATCCCCTGCCGGAGTTGGCAGCGCGGATTGCCGACGAAAAAAAACTCGCAAAAACCATTGTTCTGGCCAATGGCGGTTTTGACTTGATTCATGTCGGCCACATCCGTTATCTTCAGCAAGCAAAGGCCAAGGGCGATGTCCTGGTGGTAGCCTTGAATTCTGACCGCTCCCTGAAAAAATTGAAAGGTGAGGCGCGGGCCCTGATTGATGAACAGGGGCGAATTCTGATCATTTCCGCCCTGAC
>JBAXOR010000266.1:0-2230 GCA_037133155.1 Chrysiogenales bacterium
ATAACTGTGCCGGGAGAAAGGCTGACAACCACTTCTCCCTTAATCCCTCGCGTCCTTAAAATTTTGCCAAAAAAAACCAAAACCAATCACTGCGGTTGTTGATCGAAATTCTCGATTATTTCCAAATTGTAGCGTCTTCTCTGTTTCATGCCGGCCGCGGCCAGGATGGTACGCATGGCTCTGGCTGTTCTACCCTGCTTGCCTATTACCTTACCTAGATCGGACTGATGCACCCGCAGTTCCAAAATAGTTGTCTGTTCGCCGTCAATTTGAGTCACCACGACTTGGTCCGGATTGTCAACCAACGCTTTGCACACAATTTCAACTAGTTGTTTCACGTTGTCCTCCTTGGTTAGCTGTATTTACTTTTTTAACCAGCGATTTAACAGTTTCAGATGGTTGGGCGCCTTTGCTGATCCATTGATTGTATTTGTCAAAATCAATTTTTATCTGGGCCGGATCGGCCAGGGGATTGTATGTGCCGATCAACTCAATATATTTTGTTTCCCGGGGCTTTTCCCGGTCCACAGCCACGATGCGGTAATAGGGCTTCTTTTTTCCTCCGAATCTTGTCAGGCGAATAACGACCATGGAATATGCTCCTCAGTCAGACTTTTAGAAAATTAAATTTACATCATTTTGGAAAAATTGTCAAATTTTTTCAACATCTTTCTGAAAAATGGCTTTTTAAAGTTTTTTTTCATTTCCATATAGCTTTTCAAGACCTGGTTAACTTCAGATACCGGACGGCCCGACCCGCGGGAAATGCGCAACCGCCGGCGGCCGTCAATGATCTTGGAGTTGTTGCGCTCTTTGCGGGTCATTGATTCGATGACGGCGGCCAGGTGGCGGAGCCGCTTTTCGTCGAAGTGGACATCGGCCATGTTGCCCTTGAAACCCAGGTTGGGTAGCATGCCCATGATATCGTTCATGGAGCCCAGTTTTTCAATCTGCTTCAATTGGCCCAGAAAATCATCGAGGCTGAATTCGTTGGCCAGCATGCGCCGTGAAAGGACTTCGGCCTGCTGCTGGTCAAAATCCTTTTCCGCCTTTTCGATCAGGGTCAACATATCGCCCATGCCCAATATTTTAGCGGCCAGACGCTCAGGGTAGAATTTTTCCAAATCAACGAGCTTTTCACCGTTACCGATGAATTTGACCGGTTTACCGGTAACACTGACAATGGAAAGGGCGGCACCGCCGCGCGCGTCGGCATCGAGCTTGGTCAAGATGATCGAATCGATGCCGATTTTTTCCGAAAAACTCAGAGCCGAATTGACCGCGTCCTGTCCGGTCAGGGCGTCGGCCACGAAGATGACTTCGGCAGGCTGCAGCATTTCCTTGACCAACCGTAATTCTCCCATCAAATCCTCATCGATATGCAGGCGGCCGGCTGTATCCACGATGACGTAATCATAGCCATAGGCATTCGCGTTTTTCTTAAGTTCATTCACCAGCACCGGTAATTCACGACTGTCACTCTTGAAATAATTAACTGCTGTTTCGCGGGCGATGATTTCCAGTTGTTCCCCGGCCGCCAGGCGTTTCAAATCCAGCGAACAGAGCAAAGAACTTTTATCCAGGTTTTTGAGGTGCAGGGCCAGTTTTCCGGCGGTGGTCGTTTTGCCTGATCCCTGCAAACCAGCCAGCATGATAAAAGCCGGTTTGATCGCGGTTTTGTTCAATTCCCTGTTTTCCGAACCGAGCATGTCCACCAGCTCCTGCTGGACAATGCGGATCACCTGCTGGCTGGGGTTCAGGCTTTCATGGACTTCGCGGCCCATGGCTTTTCCCCTGATATTTTCAATAAATTTCTTGACCACTTTGAAATTGACGTCGGCTTCGAGCAGCGACAGCTTGATCTCTTTCAAGGCCTGCTGCATGTTTGCTTCGCTGATCTGCACCTCGCCTTTGAGATAGCGCAGCACCTTGTTAAAACGGTTGGTTAAATTTTCCAGCATGCTTTACCGGCAACCGCTCATTCGCTCAGCAGGGCGACCTGCGGTTTTTGCGCCAGGCGCCAAACCGGGTAAGGCCCTGGCCGGTTGCTCCACTGCTGGACAATGACGCGGTTGAAAAAGCCCCAAGCCGCCAGGCTGTCGACCGATTCGGGTTCGAGCAGCACCGGGATCAAGCGGGCCAGGGGCTGCTCCAGGCTAACGTAATAAGCGCCGGCCGGGATATCGACATCGATTTTTTCGTAATTCCCTTTGATGGTATTCAGAACATG